>CABRZJ010000059.1:0-11719 GCA_902475425.1 uncultured Collinsella sp. | reverse complement strand
GATCACGGCGACGCGCTTACCGGTGTTGTCCACCACATGCGGCTTGTGGTCGTTCAGGTCGCTATGCTCAACGGCAAAACGCTTGAGGGCGAGAATGTTCATGGGGTCGTCGACCATGCCGCGGCGGCAGTGCATCTCGCAGGGATGCTCGCACACCAGGCCGCAGACGAGCGGCAGCGGGTTGTTCTTGCGGATGACCTTGACGGCGTCGGCATAACGACCCGCCTCGACCAGCGAAATATAACCGGGAATGTCGACATGCGCCGGGCAGCCCGAGACGCACGGGACGCGAGCCTCGCGGTCAAAGCCGCAGGAGTGCTCGCGAATGTGGTGCTCAAAATCGTCGCGGAAGCCACGGATAGCCGTGAGCGCCATGGCGCCGGCCTCGTAGCCGATGGCGCAGTCGCTCGAAAGATAGATGGTGCGGGCAGTGCGCTCAATCAAGTTGAGCGTGGACTCGTCGGCGCGGCCCTCGAGCACATCGGCGAGCAGGTCGCTCAGCGCGCTCAGGCCCACGCGGCAGGGCGTGCACTTGCCGCAGCTCTGGGTGGAGCACAGGTTGACGAGCGCCGCCGTAAACTCGACGGGGCACGGGGCGAGCGAACTCACCGCCAGACGACGTCCGAGCGCATCGTGCAGGTCGTCCATGACGGCCTGAGCGTGGCTGCGTTCCATTACGTGCAGTCGTGCCATAAGATCCCCTCTCACATGGCAGCCCGGAGGCGAGGCCGGGCGAAGTTGCTACACGCACAACACTGACCTAAAAAGTTGTTAGGTCTCCACGCAGTTCGGCAGGCGGTATGAAATGTCACCCTCGGCGGTGAAATAGAACATTACCGCAGATAAATGCCATATTTGATAAAACGCGTTACCAAATGACAATGCCCCGCCCACGCAATCACGTGGACGGGGCATTGCTTCAGGCATGCGGCCAGCGACCCTGTTGCTTTTACTTAAGCTCGGGCCAGTAACCCTTGTTGGCCTCGATCATGTCGTCGAGAACCTCCTTGGCGACCTTCATCGACGGCACGGTCTTGTTGAGCGTAAAGGCCTTAAGCGCCTTCTCGTACGAACCCTCGATCGTAGCCTCGACAATGAGCTTCTCGGAGTTCAGCTGCTGCATCATGAGGCCCTGCTGGAACAGCGGAATGTTGTCGCGGCTGATGACCTCGGGGCCGTTCTTGCCAATGTAGGCAGGCAGCTCGACCATAGCGTCGTAGGGCATGTTGGGGATAGCGCCCTTGTTCTCGCAAATGACCAGGAAGCGCTGCTTGGTGTCGTTCTTCAGAGCGATAGCCAGATCGGCAATCCAGTCGCCGTGGCTGCCCGCATAGAACGTGCTCTCGTCGATCTCGCCCGTCTTCTCGTAATGGTCGATACCATCAAAGAGGTTCTTCTCACGCGTCTCCTCAACCTCGTTAGCACGGGTGCGCTCGGGGTTGGAATGCTCGACGAACTCCTTCTGCTGCAGGTAGTAGTTCAGATACGTGTTGGGCAGGTACTCCGGGAAGCACTCCATGATCTCGTACTCGCCCTTCCAGACGTAGTACCAGCTGCCCTTGGTGTGGCGGTTCTGCTCGGGGTGCTCGTCGACGGCCTCCTCGGGCTTCTTTGCCATGAGCGAGCCCATGCCCTTGAGGTAAGAGTCGGGCAGCAGAATCTCATGCTCCTTGATGTACTCGCGCAGCTGCGGGAGCACCTCCTCGCCCTTGTGGCGGATCGAGGTGAACCAACCAAAGTGGTTGAGGCCAAAGTAATCGTACTCAACATCCTTCTTGTCGATATCGAGCGCGGCGCAAACCACGTCAATAATCGCGATCGGCATGTCGCAGATGTTGATGATACGAGCGTTGGGGCGCAGCACACGGCAGCCCTCGGAGACGATGGCGGCAGGGTTGGA
The DNA here is from genome assembly GCA_902475425.1 of uncultured Collinsella sp. Classification (GTDB taxonomy): domain Bacteria; phylum Actinomycetota; class Coriobacteriia; order Coriobacteriales; family Coriobacteriaceae; genus Collinsella. Next base: position 9,819 of record CABRZJ010000059.1, on the reverse strand, counting down.
GTAGTTGAGAATCCAGTAGTCCTTCTTGGCGTACTTCTCAACGTCATCGATCAGCTCGACCATGGGGAAGATGGTGCGCATGCCGTAGGCAAGGCCGCCGCAACCGCAAGTCTCCTGACCCACGCAGCCGTGACGCAGCGGAATCTTCTCGTCCTGCTCGCGCATGGCGTAGCCGCCCACGCGCATCTGGGCAAACACGAAGCTCGCGTCGGTAAAAGCCGTCTTTTTGTCGGTGGTCACCGTGAGCTTGATGTCCAGGCCGAGGTCCTCGTGCAAAATCCAGTCCACGAGCACGCCGATCTTGCGCTGGCGCTCCTCGTTGATGTCGTACAGACGAATCTCGTCAACGTCGAGCTCGTCCTTGCGCAGAGCGATGGACTTGACGATGCCGGGGGTAAAGGTGGATCCGCCACCACACAGAGTAATGATCATTGTTTACTGCTCCTTCTCAATTGCGTTTTCGACCTTGTCGCGCATCTCGGCGACCTTCATGCCAAAGATGATCTGGATATTATTGCCGTTGCGGTTGATGCCGCTGTTGGGCACGTGGTTGATGAGGTCCTCATTGATGAGGTCCGGGTTCTTAACGTTCACGCGGAGACGCGTAAAGCAGTTCTCGAGCTCCTCGATGTTGTCCTTGCCACCAAGACCTGCGACCAGGTCGGCAATACCTGCATCGACGCCCTCTGCGGGAGCTGCGGCAACAGCGCCCTGCTTCACCGCGACAGACGCGGCGGCCTCGCCCTCGGCAACGGACTCCGCGAGCTCGGACTCCTCCTCGCGACCAGGCGTGTGGAGGTTGAGCTTCTTGATGAGGAAGGTGAAGAGGAAGAAGTACAGAGCGGCGTTGACGACTCCAAGCACCAGCATAACCGGCCAGTTGGTCTTGTCGACACCCAGGACCAGGTTGGAAACCACGATGTTGATGATGCCGCCTGCAGTCGAAGCGGGCACGGAGAGGACCTTGAGCAGGACCAGGAAGATGCCGGAAAGAACCGAGTGAACGACAAAGAGCACGGGAGCGGCAAAGACAAAGAGGAAGTCCATGGGCTCGGTGACACAGGAGAGCACGGCGGTGATGATCAGCGGGATGATAACGGCCTTGGTCTTATCCTTGTTCCCCTTGTAAGCGGTGACGATAAAGGCGAGACCGATACCGATGTAGGGCCACAGGTTGTTGAAGGTGTAGCTGTTGAAGTAGGTGCTATCGGAGAAGGGCTGGCCCGTCATTGCCATCTCGGCGACACGGATGGGATAGGCACCGGCGATAACCTGATCGCCCAGCGTCAGGGTGCCGCCCACATCGGAGAACTGGAACGGGGTGTAGATGAGGTGGTGCAGACCGGTGGGAACGAGCAGCTTGTTGAGCATGCCGTAGATAAACAGGCCGATGTTGCCCGACTCCTTAATGATACCGGCAACGGAGGAGATGGCACCCTGAACCGGAGGCCAAACGATGCAGAACCCAGCGCCCATGATCCAGGAAATGATGATCATGATCAGGAACGGGAAGCGAACGCCCGAGAACATCGAAAGGGCAATGGGGAACTGCTTGTTCGAGTACTTGTTGAACACGGCACCGGTGATGCAACCGAGAATAATGCCGCCGAACACGCCGGTATCGAGCACCTGGATGCCCATAACGGTGGCCTGGCCGGTTCCGGTAAGACCGAGCATGCCGCTCGCATCGGCAAGAGAGCCGGTGGCGTTGAGCACGATGTTGTTAGCCTGCAGGAACAGGAAGAACGACATCAGGGCAATCAGCGAAGCATGGCCCTTGTTCTTCTTTGCCATGGCGCCGGCGATGCCCACGCAGAACAGAATCGAGAGGTTGTTGATGATAAACATCAGCGACTGATAGACAACGGCGCCCACAAGCTGGAACGGACCGGAGCCCAGTACGGGGATCACGGCGCAGATGGTCTTGTTGGTTAGAATGATGCCCACGATGAGCAGGATGCCGGCAACCGAGAGATACATCATCGGCTGAACGATCGACTTCGCGAACACCTCCAACGGCGCTTTGAAATTGAACTTCTTTTTTGCGGTCATAGCGGTACTCCCCTTCCTTTTCCGCAAATTAAGACAGACGTGCCCTGGACAAGACCGTGAGCCTTGCCTTATATCAATCGATGTGTGGGCACGTTATGCCTAGAGACCAGGTTCTCCAAGCAGGTTAACAATGTGATATGCGAGATAACTCTTCTCAGCATCGGTAACGACAACGTTATAGGTAGACGACAAGTGGGCGGCTATGGCGTCCGCGCACGAGAATGCGCAGGGATACGCCGTTTCATCGATTCGGAACAGCGCGTCTCCGTTGATTTGCCCTGCCGTAGGATCGAGCGCTCGCTGTGCGAAAAACTGCAGGTGACGAACGAAACGTTCGTAAGGCAGCGAGGTGTCATCGAGGGCCGTAGCATAGCGCTCGGAAACAATCGCAAGCACGTCGCGAACAAGCTGGACCGAGATGATGAGACGGTCAGAGCGTTGCGGCATGGTGGCGTTGACGATATGCAGCGTAATAAAACCCTGCTCTTCTTCGCTCATCTGGATGCCCATATACTCCTTGATAATCTGCAGCGCACGGCCCGCAAGCGCATACTCCTTGCGATAGAACTGCTGGATCTCGAGCAGCAACGGATTCTCACAGGAGACGCCCTTGCGCTCGCGCTCCAAAGCAAGGCTGATATGGTCTGCGAGAGCAATGAGAATCTTGTCGTTGATATCAACATTGAGCTCTCGACGGAGCATCTGAACAATGTCCTCGGCAATCACGAGGTTGACGGTGGGGATGGACTCCAAAAGATGTGCCAAGCGGTCAATCGTACGCGAATCCTGAGAAGTTCCCTCCTGCAACGCGTAGGTCTTTTCGATCGACGCCTCGTCGATGGCATCGCCGGCATGACGGCCAAAGCAGAGGCCTCGACCGATGACGATGAGCTCGGAGCCATCGTCCGAAGTGACCATTGCGACGTTGTTGTTAAAAACTCGCTTGATAACCACGGTACCCACCACAAGAATTTACTCGGAAAGCCAGACGACAGGCTCTTTAACAGCAACAGGGCCGGAAGCATGCTCACGAAGAGTCGAGTTCTCCGAGCGCTCGCACACGATAACGAAGACCGTGGGATCGAAGCCGGCGGCGCGGACCACGTCGAAATCGACCTCGACGAGGGGCTGGCCCGCGTCAACGTGATCACCCTGGGCAACAAGCGCATGGAAGCCCTTGCCCTCAAGTTTAACAGTGTCGATTCCGATGTGCAGCATCACCTGAGCAGAACTGTCGTCGGACATGATGCCCAGCGCGTGCTCAGTCGGAAACAGCGCCGCGACGGTGCCGGAAACAGGAGCGCACACCGTTCCCTCTTGGGGAACCACGGCAACGCCATCGCCCACGGCACGGCTGCTAAAAGCGGGGTCATTGGTATTTTCTAGATGAACAAGCTCGCCGGAAACGGGAGCGAGGATTTCGAACTCGGAAGTTGCAGTCTTCTGCTCATCCGAACCGCCCATCAGGCGAGAAAAGAAACCCATGGTGGCATGTCCCTTCATAAATATAGCCCAACCAAAATCAAGCGAATGCATCCATAGAGACACACCCGTTCAAAGACTTTGGTTAGGCCCACGTCCGAGGGACTCGGTAACCTTCCGCATTTCTTTTGACGGGAGCTATTGTAGACAAGTCCAAAGCCGGAGCAACCATTATGACCGATGAACGGTATTTTTTCTTCGATAAACGGTATTTAGGCGGCACTTGGGGACACTCCATTTCTGCCGGCACCCAGGGACACTCCTTGCTCTGGTGCAATGGGGTCAGGTTTGTTTGCACCAACTTGGTGCAGATTAACCTGACCCCAATGCACCAATCTCGCTTGCGTTAGATAAAGAGCTCGCATTCCTTCCGCACGACGCAAACCTTGCTCAGCATCTGGGAAACAGCGGATAGCTTGTTGGGATCAAGCTTGCGAGCGCCTCGCGGACATACGGCAATGCAGCGCATGCAGGAGATGCACGCCTCGCCAGCTGCTCGTTTGGGGTCACCCTTGTCGATAGCACAAACGGGGCACGCCGCGGCGCATGCACCGCAGGAGACGCAATCCTCTGTTGCCTCGGGTGCCATGCGGTGACCTCCGGCTTGTTTATAAGGACAATTGCCGGGGATAGAGGGCTCGGACGCATCCTCAGCCAACAGCTTTTGCTGAATTTTCTGCGCAAACTCTGCGAGCTGCGCCGCATCCTGCGCATCCGGACGACCGGCAGCAAACTGTCGCGCAATGGAATGTTCTGCAATGGCTGCAACTGCCGCGATCACCCGGAATCCCGCATGCTTCGCAACGTCCTCCAGCTCTACGAGCGTGTCCTCAAACGCGCGGTTTCCGTAGACGCACACCAGAACGGCCCGCGCTCCGTTGCCGTGAACCATGTTCAGTCGGTCGACCGCCACGGCAGGGACTCTGCCGGCATACGCTGGCACGGAGATAACAGCCACGTCGTCCTTCGTCATCGAGACCTCGTGGAAATCCAACCCGCTATCGGTCAGATCGACGGTAACGGTATTCTTGTCCAGTGCCCCGGCCACAAGGCCAGACACCTTCCGCGTTCCACCCGTCGGACTAAACACAATTTCGAATACGCTCATCGAGGCACCCTCCTCCTACGCCCGGCAACGCGTCAAGCCGTTTTCACATTCAGACAGAGTATACGGCGCGTGGGATCCCCGTTTTGGTGCACCAAACACCCCAATGCGCCCACCCTGCGCTGTCTGCCTCTTCGTTTTGTATAAATTACGGTACAGATTGTATATATTTACGGGATACCGCCGTGTTCTCCCGAGGTACCCCATCCTGGCCCGTGCAAAAAACGGAGTATTCTGCAACGTGACCGCGCCAGCACCGCCGCGGATGGGCAAAACTGTAGGGCGCCGTATCCTTTTAGGTCCCGACATGGCGAGAAGGACGCGCCCCTGCTCCGGAAAACGACGAAATCTGACTCGGAACGCTCGCCAGGGATATCCGAAGGCCACCGTTGGCGACGTCGAATCATATGCAGACAACTCGAACTGCAGAATACTCCAAAAAATGCACGGCGCACCCCATGGGACCCATTGCCGCATGGCAGGAAACAGGTCCACGGCATCCTCTAGATGCATTCCCGAGGAAATCACATTTGAACTAGCGATCGGATACGGCAAACAAAAAAGGGCCCCGAGTGTAGTTGCTCGGGGCCCAAACTCGTCTCGCCTTACCGCGCGACGAGCATGTTACTTGCGCTTGCCGCCACCGTCACCGGGGCGACGGGAGCTGCTGCCGCGCTTGCCGCCACGGCTGTTGCCATAGCTGCCACGGTTATCGCGACCGCCGGCACGGCCGCCACGGGAGCCGGCCTGGTTGCCGCCACGCCCGCCACGATAGCCGCCACGACGCTCCTCGCGGGTGTCGTCGTAGTTGCGCCAGTCATCGCGACGATCGCGGCTGGCACGCGGATCACGACGATCGCGCGACTCACCAGAGCGGCCAGCGCCGCTGCGGCCGCCATTGCCGCGAGCACCCTCGCGACGCTCGCCGCCACGGACGCCGCGCTCGTCAAAGCGCTTGCCGGCGCGGGACTCGCCGCCGCGGGTACCACGCTCGTCACGCGAACCACGGCCTTCGCCGCCACGGTGCTCATCACGACCGCCGCGCTCGTCATTGCGACCGGAACGACGACGGTCGCCCGCACCGCGCTTGCCACCGCGCGAACCGCGGCCCTCGTCCTTGCGCTCAACACGACGACGACCGCCGCGGTCCTCGTCCTCGCGGCGACGGCGATGTGCCTCACCCTGGAACTGCTTGGCACGACGCTCGGCACGGTTACCGCGCGCAGGCTGCTCAGCGGCACCGGCACCAGCGCGCTCCTCGGCAGCCACCTCGCGAGCCACGCTCTCAACAGCCTCGTCCACGCGAGCCTGAACGCCCTCGCGCACGCGGGTCTTGCCGCCGCGCTTGGGACGGCTCGGACGCTCGCCGTCGCCGCGGCGCTCGTCGCGACCGCGGTTGGAACGACCGGCCACATCGCCGTAGTCATCGCCGTTGCGCTTGCCGTCGCGACGCGCCTGCTCAAGCTTCTTCTTGCTCTTGGACTTGCCGCGCTTAGTCTTCTTCTTCACCTTAAAGGCCGCAGGGTCGCGCTCGGGATCAACCGCAGGCGGGTTGGGACCCACGTGCAGGTCGCCGGCCTCGTAGATGTCGGCGGTCTTGTCCATGAGCTTCTCGATCTCGTAGAACTCGTCCACATCCTGCTCGGTCACAAACGTAATGGCCCAGCCCAGCTCGCCGGCGCGGCCCGTACGGCCAATGCGGTGGATATAGTCGGTCGGCTCGGCCGGCACGTCAAAGTTCACGACGTAGCGCACGTCGCTAATGTCGATGCCGCGGGCGAGAACATCGGTTGCCACCAGCACGTCGACGGTGCCGTCGCGGAAGGCAGAAAGCGCGCGCTCGCGCTGGGCCTGGCTGCGGTTGCCGTGAATCGCGGCGGCCTTGATGCCCTTACGCTCCAGACGACGGCAGCAGCTGTCGGCGCGATGCTTGGTGCGCATAAAGACAATGGTGCGCTCCGGGCCCTCCTTCTTGAGAAACTCGGGCAACAGGTTATTCTTGGCCTCGATGGACACCGGGAACACAAACTGGTCGACGGTGTCGGCGGTCGACGTGGCGGGCGCGATCTCCACGCGGGCCGGGTCGCTCACCAGGTCGGTGATCTCGCCCACGGCCTCCTCGTCGAGCGTCGCCGAGAACAGCAGCGTCTGGCGCTCGGCCGGCGTCTCGCGCACAATACGGCGGACGGCGGGCAAAAAGCCCATGTCGAGCATGCGATCGGCCTCGTCGAGCACCAGCACCTTGACCTCGTTCAGGTGGCAGGCGCCCTGCTCGATCAGGTCGACCAGACGGCCCGGCGTGGCGACCAGGATATCGCAGCCGTACTTGAGTGCCGCGGTCTGCGGCTTGTAGCTCACGCCACCCACGACGGTCACGGCGACATGGCCGGTGACGTCGGCGATCTTGCTCGCGACCTCGTCGATCTGCTGGGCGAGCTCGCGCGTGGGGGTGATGACGAGCATCACGGGGCCACGGCCGTTGCCCTCGGGCTTCTTGGCGCCGCGACGACGGTTGCGGCCGCCGCGCTCACGCACAGGCTTGGGCGGAGCGATGTGCTCCAGGTTGTTCATGGTCGGCAGCAAGAAAGCGGCCGTCTTGCCGGTGCCGGTCTGGGCGGCGGCGAGCAGGTCACGACCCTCGAGCACCACGGGGATCGAGCCGGCCTGCACGGGCGTCGGCGCCGTGTAGCCCAGGCTCTCGATAGCACGAAGCATCTCGTCGGAAAGCCCCAGCTCGTCAAAGGCGGGCAGGCTCTCGGTAGCGGACTCGACGGCCTGGGCAGCATTTGCCTCGTCGGCGGCATCGAAGGCAGCCTGGGTCATGGCCTCGCGGGCCTCGTCCAGAATCTCGGCGTCGGTGACGTCGGATACAGAATTACGCATATGTTGTTGTTCCTTATCTGCACGCGCAATGGGCACGGCATGCGGCCGCGCGGGCGTGCTTGGTAGTGCGCTAATACATACAAAAACGGGTGCGCACAGAGAGGACGTTGCTCAGCACGCTGGCGATCGCTTTGGCAGCCCTATCACGCGCCGTCCAGACGCAGCAGCTCTAAGCGATGGAGCAGATTCGCCGCCGGTTAGTATACCCGTACTCCGTATGCCCCCACGTAAACCACAGATGACGAGGCGGACGAGGTGGGCCCGGCCGATTATCTCAATCTGTAACAGATGCAGGGCAAAATCAGGTCCAAATGTTACAGATCAAGACAGAGGGGGATTTCCGTCCAGTCCAAACCAAATCTCTCAGTCTTCCTGCAATTTCGAACATGTGGCCTATAATGTTGCTTTGGTTACACTATTTATTGTGCAGCCATTTAATACGTCGCCCACCGGGGCCATTAATTCCTATCGCCATATTGGCTAGGAAGCAATCAAAGGAGGTATCCGTGGCAGCAGAGACGCCTTGCTCGGTCCTCTATAACGATATTCGCTCGTTCGGCGGTCTTAAACATCTCGAGATCGCCCGAATGCTCATCAATGGAAACTCTTATCTCGGCAGTACCCTGCTCGAGAAATGCTCTTCCAACCGCTCGTATCTCACCCGTTACATCGTCCATCGCAAGCCTGACCAGTGCGCGCCCTCCATCTACAGCGACTTTACCGTCACCACGCTCAACCTTTCCTCGGCAATCTGCAGCAAGCTCGGCGGCGGCGAGTCCGCCTATCGGGCAATCGCCGAGCACTATCGCGGTCCGGCCGCCAACGAAATGATGTCGGCTCTCGCCAGCTACAAGCTGGACAGCCGCCTATATGCAAATGCCCTCAATCGCATCGACAACTTCGACGGCAATGCCGTGCGCGAGAAAAGCACGCTTTACCTTATGCTCTTTGTGGCAACGGGGGCGCTCGCCGATCCCGTTCAGGGCGTGGCCACCGTCGAGCGCTTTTGCGACAGCAAGACGGGCGGGCACTTTGGCACCACCGAAACTACCGTCGGACGTGGCTTTATGAGCAGCCTGGAACAGCCGCGCACCGTCGCCCCCAATCTCGGTCTGCTCAGAACCCATGCCGACAACTGCGCCGACATGCAAATCCATCCCCTCACACGCGATCCGCGCGGCACCGTGATTGGTTCTTTGCCCAAAACCTCGCCCAGCATCACCGATGTGGGCGCCGACGCATCGCGCGAGCATCTTCGCATTTGGCTCGAGGGTGAGCACTGGTACGCCCAGGGCCTTGGATCGACCAACGGCACAGTGCTCGAATCGGGCGCGGGCGACGGCGATATTGTGATTGAGCCGCCGCGCGACCAACGCGAGCCCGGCAAAGTCTATCCCCCCGTGGAAATCGCCAACAGCGACAGGCTCCATCTGGGTCTCTACACGACATTCCTTGTCATTGTGGACTAGCACGGACAGCGATCGGAAGACGGTCGCCGTCCGTCTTTCGTCTTCTATCTTCTGCGTCGTAAACGACAATACCCAGCGGTATACGTGGGCAGTGCGGCTATCATGGTACTTTACCGATATCCACACTGCCCACGTATACGCGCGGCAACCCATGCTAGACAAAGGAACGCCATGGATACTACCGATAGCGCCTATGGCGACAAACTCATCCGTCTTGACACGTTCGATACCGCCGTAGCAGTCGACCCCAACGCCGAGGACGACGCCAAGCGTCGGTTTATGACGCTTATTCTCCAAACGGCCCACCGCAACAACGGCAACATCGGGCACGTGCTGCGCGCGACCAACACGAGCGGCGAGGTCTTTGCCGTCAAGCTACTCAAGGACAATGCCATCCTTTCCGGCCAAGCCCCCGACCGCTCCGCCGAGCAAGCGGCTGCGCACCTGGCCAATACCGCCGCGCTGTTCGAGGAGTACCGTCATCTGTGCACTGTCTCGCACCTGCGCGGATTTCCGCGCGTCTATGGCTATGGATCGTGCGAGGACGACCCGCTCATCCTCATGGAGTGGGTCGAGGGCACCTCGCTCAAGCAGGCGCTGCCCTTGCTTCCGCACGATGCCTCGGGCGGGCTAACCACCCAGATGGTGGCCGCCGTTGGAAACGCCGTGCTTCGCGCACTCCTGATGACCCAGGGACTCGTAAATCCGGTCGTCCATCGCGACCTGTCGCCCGCCAATATCATGTTCCGTACCACCAGTCGAACGCTCGAGCAGCAGATCGTCGATTGCTCCTTTGACCCCTGCCTCATCGACATGGGCTCCGCGACC
>CABRZJ010000058.1:0-11730 GCA_902475425.1 uncultured Collinsella sp. | reverse complement strand
GCCGACGACACGGTGGCACTTCGCGCTTCGGCCTCGCCCGTGGTGCAGGCGCTCATCCGCGCCTGCGGCAGCCCTCTTGCCTGCACCAGCGCCAACACGCATGGCGCGCCCGCGCCGGCAAGTTTTGTCACGGTGGAGGAGCGCATCCTGGAGGGGGTCGATGTGGCCGTCGACGCCGGTGAGACCCCGTGTCGCGACGCCTCAACCATCGTGTCGTTTCAGCACGGCGAGCTCCAGATCCTGCGCCAAGGCGCACTTCCCGCATCAGAGATCGAGCGGGTCCTGTCCGACCCGATGCAATAGAAAGGTGTAAGCGATGTCGTTGAATCTAGGTAGCCTGGGTATGGAAGACGCCTCGTTTAGCTTTGGCGGTTCCTACATCATGGCGCTCGACTGCGGCACTACCTCGGTACTCGCGACTATCGTCGACGAGTACGGCTGCATCGTCGCCCAGGCGCGTCGTAGCGTCAAAACCAGCTTCCCGCGCCCCGGCTGGGTGGAGCAGGATCCCACGGAGGTGCTTGCCAGTCAGATCGGCGTGATGATGGAGGTCCAGTTTAAGAGCGGCATCCATTCTGACCGCATCGCCGCCATCGGTATCTCCAACCAGCGCGAGACCACGGTGGTGTGGGACCGCATAAGCGGCCAACCCATCTATAACGCCATCGTGTGGCAATGCCGTCGCACCGCACCTCTGATCGACGAGCTGGTCGAGCAGGGCGCAGAAGAGCTGGTGCGCTCCCGCACGGGGCTTACGCTCGACCCGTATTTCTCGGCCTCCAAGGTGCAGTGGATCCTCGACAACGTCGATGGTGCGCGTGAGAGCGCGGCGGCGGGCGACCTCATGTTCGGCACCATCGACACCTGGCTCATCTACAACCTCACCGGCGGTCAGGTATTTGCCACCGACTACACCAATGCCAGCCGCACCGCGCTCTTTAATATCCATGCGCTCGATTGGGACGACGATCTGCTGGCGCTTTTCGACGTCCCGCGTTCCATGATGCCCGAGGTTCGTTGGAGCTCGGGCGACTACGGCCGCGTCGCGAGCGACATCATGACCAACATGCCACCCATCATGGGCGTGGCGGGCGACCAGCAGGCGTCGCTGTTCGGCCACTGCTGCTTCCATCCCGGCCAGACCAAAAACACCTATGGCACGGGTTGCTTTATGCTCATGAACACCGGCGACGAGATCGTCGAATCCAAGAACGGTCTGGTCTCCACGATCGGTATCGCCGCGGACGGCAAGATCAGCTATGCGCTCGAGGGTTCTATCTTTGCCGCCGGCTCAACCATGAACTGGCTGCGCAACAACATGGGCATCATCTCGAGCGTGAGCGAGTCCGCGCAACTCGCCACTTCGATTAACGACAACGAGGGCTGCTACTTCGTCCCCGCCTTCGCAGGCCTGGGCGCTCCCTGGTGGGACCCGCATGCTCGCGGTATCGTGTGCGGCCTGACCGGCGCCTCGAGTCGCGCGACCATTGTGCGTGCGGCCTGCGAGTCCATGGCCTACCAGAGTTATGACGTGCTACGCGCCATGGAGCAGGACGTGGGACTTTCGATTGAGCGCCTGTCCGTCGATGGCGGTGCCTCGCGCAACGAGTTCATCATGCAATTCCAGGCTGATCTGCTGGATATTCCCGTGCTGCAGTGCGAGACGGTGGAGACCACGGCGATTGGCGCCGCGTACTTGGCGGGCCTTGCTGTCGGCTATTGGGAGGATTTGGAGGAGCTGGAGCAAAACGCTCAGATCGTCAAAGTCTTCCATCCTCACATGTCCGCCGAGCGCCGTGAGAGCAACCTCGCTGGTTGGCGTGATGCCGTCAAGCGTTCGCTCAACACCGCTCAGTAGGGTTGCGACGAGCTGCTCGATACAACAAACCGTTAAACTTATGCACGGCGCGAGGCAACAACGTCGCCAGGCGTCTTGTCAGCAAGGCCATCTTCCGGCCGCAACGAAAGGGGCAATCAACCCATGACCGTCACCTACGATACGTCCCGCGTGACGCTTGTCGACCATCCGCTCGTCCAGCACAAGCTGTCGATCTTGCGCGACAAGAGCACCGGCACCAACCAGTTCCGCCAGCTCGTGCGCGAGCTTGCGCTCTTTGACGGCTACGAGGCCATGCGCGACCTGCCCATGGAAGACGTCGAGGTCGAGACTCCCATCACCACCGCCATGTTTAAGCAGCTTGCCGGCAAGAAGCTCGCCATTGTTCCCATCCTGCGTGCGGGCCTCGGCATGGTCGACGGCATCCTCGACCTGGTGCCCTCCGCTCGCGTGGGCCACATCGGTATGGAGCGTGACGAGGTTACCCACGAGCCGCATGAGTATTACTGCAAGATGCCCAAGGATATCGACCAGCGCATCTGCCTGGTTGTCGACCCCATGCTCGCCACGGGCGGTTCGGCCGAGATGGCCATCAGCTACCTGCGCGAGCGCGGTGTTAAGGATATTCGCATGCTGTGTATCGTCGCGGCCCCCGAGGGCCTCAAGTCACTGACCGAAAAGGACCCCGACGTACATATTTATACCTGCGCCATCGACGACCATCTCAACGAAGCTGCCTACATCGTTCCCGGCCTGGGCGACGCCGGCGACCGCATCTACGGCACGCTGTAATCTCTGGGGCATACCGGCTAACGTCGAAAATACGAAGAAATGGTGCGCGCGGTCGAACAAAAGACGACTGCGCGCACTCCTGTTAACGGACGTTTTGCCCTGCAGGGTTCGAGAAAAACGTATTACCGTACCTGCGGCATAAAGAAGGTCTTAAGAAAACGAACAGGTGCGTATTAACCGATGCTTTTTCGGTTGTACTTTAGCGATTGGCTCGTACAATAGTCACCAATGTTTGGCGGGAACTGTCCTGTGAGGCGATAAAAAAGGAAAGTGAGGACGCCAGTGTTTCAGATAGCCGATCTGCTCGCTATCGTTGCAGGTGCCATCGCGGGCGCGATTGCCTTCCTTCCCTTTGTCTTTACGCTCAAGCCGGTTCTTGACGATAAGCAGAATGCGGACATGCTCAAGGGCATGGTGAGTCTGGCGGTCTCGGCAGTCGCCCTGCTCGTCTTTACCTTGGTTGTGTTTGCGTTGTTCGGAGAGGCATTTCGCATGTTCCTCCTGGGCGAGGCGATCGGCTTCGTGGCCTTTATGGCCGCCTGCACGGTTCGCGTCGCCAAGGCGCTGCGAGATCCTCATGAGGTCGAAAGGTAAGTCGTGGAAATTTTTGAAAAGCTGCCTGATGAGATTAATCATCTGGTCAGCGAGTTCAGCTCCACCCCTGTCGTGGGCGATCTGAGCTGCGGCATCACGCAGTACTCGTTTTGGCTGATCGTCTCCACGATCGTGCTCCTGATCGTCCTGGCCGTGTTCAAGAAGAAGCAGACCCTGGTTCCCAAGGGCTTCTTCGTCAACGGTTTCGAGTACATCATCGAGTACGTCGAGAACGATATCGGCAAGGGCGTCGTGGGTGAGAACTGGAAGAAGCACTTCCCGTTCCTGTGCTCGCTTTTCCTGTTCATCCTGATCAATAACATGATCGGCCTGATCCCGGGAATGAAGCCCGGCACCGGCGCAATCGGCTCCACCGCTGCGCTCGCCATCTTCGCCTTCGTGTACTTCATCTACTACGGATGCAAGGCTCACGGCGTGATCGGCTACATCAAGAGCCTCGCCCCGCAGGGCGTGAGCTTCCCGATGAACGTGCTTGTGTGGGTCGTCGAGCTTTTCTCGACCTTCCTGCGCCTCATCACGCTCGCCGTCCGTCTGTTCTGCAACATGTTCGCAGGACACGTGGTCATGGGCTCGTTCGCCATCATGGCGAGCATGTTCATGCAGCCGCTGCTTCAGCAGGTTTCCGCGGCCCACGCCGTCGGCGCCCTGCCTTCGCTGGCCTGGCTTGCCATCCTCATCCTGATCTATGCGATCGAGCTTGTGGTCGGCGCCATCCAGGCTTACGTCTTCACGGTCCTTACCGCCGTGTATGTCTCCGAGGCAGAGGAGGTCGCGGAGGAGGAGTAGTCTTCCGTTCGCGCCTTAAAGGTAAGGCAATTCGTTAAACCGCCGGTGCCCGTACCCATGGAGCCCGGCAGTTATAAAAAGGTTATCCTGCGTGAAATAAGACACGCACGACAAAGGAGGAATCGTGGGAGTTATCGGTTACGGTCTCGGTGTTATCGGCGCTGGTCTTGCTATCGGCCTGTCTGCTCTGGGTGCTACGGGTGCTATGGCCCGTCAGCCTGAGGTCCAGGGCCGCGTGTTCACCGTCTTCATCATGGGCTCCGCCTTCGGCGAGGCTCTGGCTCTGATCGGCTTCGTTGTCGCGCTGATCGTTAAATAGCACGGAGCGTCAAGTATGAATCTTTCATCCCAGAAGAGCGCGATCGCACTCTCCGCGTCCGCGGCCGCGCTGCTCATGCCGGTTTCCGCGTTCGCCGAGGACGGCGCTGCCGGTGCGGACATCCTCATCCCTAAGATGGCGGAGTTCATCCCGGCGCTTATCGCCTTCCTGATTATCTGGATCGTGCTGGCCAAGGTCGCCCTGCCGGGCATCATGAAAACCATGGAGGAGCGCGGCAAGAAGATCGAGGAGAGCCTCGACGAGGCCGAGAAGACCAAGCAGGAGGCCATCGCCAAGCGCGCTGAGTCCGACTCGATCGTCACCGACGCCCGTCGTCAGGCTGCCGACATCGTTCTCGAGGCCCGTAAGGACGCCGAGTCCGAGCGCGCCCGTATCATCGAGGCTGCTCACAAGGAGGCCGAGGAGATCATCGCCAAGGCCCATACGACCGTCGAGGACGAGCGCAAGTCCATCTACGCCGGTGCCGCGAGCTCCATCGCCGACCTGTCCGTTGCCGTCGCCACCAAGATCGTGGGCGAGGCACTCGAGGACGAGTCCGAGCAGAAGAAGCTCATCGAGCGCTACATCCAGGAAGCAGGTAGCCTGAATGCCGACTAGCCGCTATCAGGACAAGGTACTCGAGACCTACGCGCGCTCCCTTTTGGAAGCCGCCAAGGCCGAGAACCATGTGTTCGAGGACCTCGAGATGATCGAGCGCCTGGCTAGCGCCAGCCCCGAGATTATCGCCGTGCTCGACACCATGTCCAAGCGCGACCAGCTCGACCTTCTTCCCAAGGTGGCAGCTGCCTTTAAGTATGTTGCCGAGGAAGACGAGGATGTAGTGGGCGTGACCGTCACCACGGCGATCCCGCTCGACGACGAGCTGCGTCAAACCATCACTAAGAAATGCGAGCAGGACTTCGGCCGCAAGGTATTCCTTATCGAGCAGGTCGACCCGTCTATCGTGGGCGGCCTGGTGCTCGAGGCCCGCGGCGAGCGTCGTGACATTTCCGTCAAGACGCAGCTGCGCGTCGCGCAGGAGACCCTCGCAAACTCTGCTAATTCGTACGGAGGTGAAGCCTAATGTCCGAAACCCTCAATGCCCAGGATATCGCCAAGAAACTGCAGGAGCAGCTCACGAGCCTCTCCGCGACGGTCGATACGCATGAGGTTTCAACGGTCGACGAGGTAGGCGACGGCATCGCGCGTGTCTCCGGCCTCAAGAGCGCCATGGCAGGCGAGCTTCTGGAGTTCAAGAGCTCCGATACCGGTGAGACCGTCTTCGGCCTTGCCCAGAACCTTGACCGTGACGAGGTCGGCGCCGTTCTGTTCGGTGCCGTCGACTCCATCAAGGAAGGCGACGAGTGCCGCACCACTGGCCGCATTATGGATATCCCCGTGAGCCGTGCCATGCTCGGCCGCGTCGTCAATCCGCTCGGCCAGCCCATCGACGGTCTGGGTGACATCGTCGCCACGCATCGTCGCCCCATCGAGTTCAAGGCCCCCGGTGTCATCGACCGTACCCCGGTGTGCGAGCCGGTTCAGACCGGCCTGTTGGCCATCGACTCCATGGTGCCTATCGGCCGTGGTCAGCGTGAGCTCATCATCGGCGACCGTAAGACCGGTAAGACCGCCATCGCCATCGACGCTATCCTCAATCAGCGCGGCAAGGGCATGGTCTGCATCTATGTCGCCATCGGCCAGAAGGCCTCCACGGTTGCCAACATCCGCGAGACCCTCGCTCAGCACGGTGCGCTCGACTACACCATCATCGTTTCGGCCACCGCTGCCGATTCCGCCCCTATGCAGTACATCGCGCCTATGGCCGGTGCCGCTATCGGCGAGTTCTTTATGTACAACGGCGAGGACGGCAAGCCTGCCAGCGAGACCAACCCCGGCGGTCACGTGCTCGTCATCTACGACGACCTGTCCAAGCAGGCCGTGGCCTACCGTCAGATGTCGCTGACGCTGCATCGTCCGCCCGGACGCGAGGCCTATCCTGGCGACATCTTCTACCTGCACTCTCGTCTGCTCGAGCGTGCCGTCAAGATGTCCAAGAAGAACGGTTACGGCTCCATGACGGCTCTGCCGATCATCGAGACCCAGGACGGCGACGTCTCGGCCTACATTCCGACCAACGTTATTTCCATTACCGATGGTCAGATCTACCTGCAGTCCGAGCTCTTCTTCCAGGGTCAGCGCCCGGCAGTCGACGTGGGTATCTCCGTGTCCCGCGTCGGTGGCGATGCACAGACCAAGGCCATGAAGCAGGTCGCCGGCAACCTCCGTCTGGACCTTGCTTCGTACCAGGAGCTCGCCGGCTTTACGCAGTTCGGCTCCGACCTCGACGAGGCCACGCAAAAGCAGCTTACCCACGGCGCTCGCATGACCGAGCTCCTGAAGCAGCCGCGTTATAAACCGTTTGAGGTTGGCGAGCAGATCGTTACGCTGTTTGCTGGCAACGAGGGCTTCCTGGATGACCTGGAGATCGCCGACGTGCTGCCTTTCCGTGCCGAGCTTATCGAGTATATGGACAATGGCTTTGGCTCGCTGCTCGACAAGGTTCGCGCCAAGAAGATCGACGACGACACCAAGGCCGAGCTCTTGCGTGTCATTGGTGACTTCAAGCAGCAGTTCATGGCCAAACACCATGCCGACACGACTGGATCAGAGGAGAACTAAGCCCTATGGCCAACCTTCGCGACATTAAGAAGCGAATCTCCTCGGTTACCACGACCAAGCAGATCACGCGCACGATGGAGATGGTCTCTACGGCCAAGATCCGTCGTGCCCTCGATCGCTCCAAGCAGGCCGAGCCCTATAAGGAGGCGCTGACCGACGTCATGCTGACGGTTGCCGGCGACGCCTCCTGCTCGGGCACCGATCCCATGCTGCAGAAGCATGAGAGCGTCAAGCATGGCCTGATTGTCGTCATTGCTTCGGACCGCGGCCTTGCCGGCGGTTTCAATACGACGGTGGAGCGCACGGCCGAAAAGCTCGCCGCTTCTTGGGCGAACGATGGCATCGAGTGCGAGATCATCGCGTGTGGGCGTAAGCCGGCCACGTATTTCCGTGACCGCGCAAATGTCATCATGCATTTTGAGGGCAATTCCTCCGAGCCCGATTTCAATCAGGCTCGCATGATCTCCTCTCATATCTGCGATGCGTATCGTGCCGGTGAGCTTGACCGTGTCGAGCTTGTCTACCACCACGCCAAGAACCGCGTGGATCAGGAACTTCGCGTCGAGCACTTGCTGCCGCTCGATCCCGAGATGATCGCTATGGCCCACGGTCCGCGTAAGAACGAGACCGACGCCCCTAAGCGCATCTCGTCCACGTTCGAGTTCGTGCCCTCTCCCGAGCATGTTCTCGGCAAGCTTGTACCGTCTTATATCCTGACGGTCATCTACCAGGCCCTGATCGATTCGGCGGCCGCCGAGCAGGGTGCGCGCCGCAAGGCCATGCACTCCGCGACGGAAAACGCCACCGCGATCATCTCGACCCTTACCCGCACGTATAGTCGCGTGCGCCAGGCTTCGATCACGACCGAGATCAACGAGATCGTCGGCGGAGCCTCAGCATTGGAGGAACAGTAATGGCTAATAACACCGTAAAGCTTGCGGTCGAGGAAGCCACCAAGAAGACGACTGCCGGTGATGGCCGCATCGTGCGTATCATCGGCCCTGTCGTCGACGTCAAGTTTGACGGCGCGGTGCCCCCGATCTACAACGCGCTCACGGTCGAGGCCGAGACCCCGATCGGTCACCTGAGCACGATCCTCGAGGTCGAGAGCCAGCTTCCGGGCGGCGTCGTCCGCACGGTCGCCATGTCCTCGACCGACGGCCTGCAGCGTGGTCTCATCGCCACCGATACCGGTGAGCCCATGAAGATGCCCGTTGGCCCCAAGACGCTCGGCCGCATTTGGAACGTCATGGGCAAGCCTGTCGACGGTAAGCCCATGCCCGAGGTGGAGGAGTTTTATCCCATCCACCATGCAGCGCCCCGCTTCGACGAGCTCACCACCAAGACCGAGATTTTCGAAACCGGCATCAAGGCCGTTGACCTGCTTGAGCCCTACATCCGTGGCGGCAAAACGGGTCTGTTCGGCGGCGCCGGCGTCGGCAAGACCGTTCTGATTCAGGAGCTCATCAACAACCTCGCCCAGGAGCACGGCGGCACCTCGGTGTTCACCGGTGTCGGCGAGCGTACTCGTGAGGGCACCGACCTGTTCCTCGAGATGAGCGAGTCTGGCGTAATCGACAAGACCTGCTTGGTCTATGGTCAGATGAACGAGCCGCCTGGAGCGCGTCTGCGCATCGGTCTGGCTGGCCTTACCACCGCTGAGTACTTCCGCGATCGCGGCCAGGACGTTCTGCTGTTCATCGACAACATCTTCCGCTTCTCCCAGGCCGGTTCCGAGGTTTCCGCACTGCTGGGTCGCATGCCGTCCGCCGTCGGTTACCAGCCTACGCTGGCTACCGAGATGGGCGACCTCCAGGAGCGCATTACCTCGACCAAGACGGGTTCCATTACCTCCGTCCAGGCTGTCTACGTCCCTGCAGACGACCTGACCGACCCGGCGCCTGCCACGACGTTTACGCACCTCGACGCCACTACGGTTCTTTCGCGTAGCATTTCGTCGCTCGGCCTGTTCCCGGCTATCGACCCGCTCGCGTCTTCCTCCGACGCTCTCGATCCCTCGATCGTCGGCGAGGAGCACTACCGTGTCGCCGTCAAGGTCCAGGAGCTCCTGCAGGAGTACTCCGACCTTCAGGACATCATCGCCATTCTGGGTATGGACGAGCTGTCCGAGGAGCAGCGCCTTACGGTCAACCGTGCCCGTAAGATCCAGCAGTTCCTCTCCCAGTCCTTCCACGTCGCCGAGAAGTTCACCGGCAACCCCGGTGTCTACGTCCGCGTCGAGGATACCGTCCGCTCCTTCGCCGAGATTGTCGACGGTAAGGCCGATGACCTGCCCGAGCAGGCATTCCGCTATGCTTCCACGATTGAGGACGTGCGCGAGCGCGCCCGCAAGATGGGGGAGAAGTAGGTTATGCGTATCCGCATCGTGTGCCCCGTGAGCTGCGCCTATGAGGGCGACGCTGCGTTTGTGTCGATTCCGTCCACGGATGGCGAGTTTGGTGTTCTGCCTGCTCACTCCAGCGAAATCTGCACGATCGACCGCGGTTACGTTCGCGTTTCCGATAAGGCCATGGGCACTGTCGACCACACGTTTGCCGTGGCCGGCGGCTATGCCCAGGTTGCGGACGATGTCGTGACCGTTCTCGCCGAGCGCGCTTGCGATTTGGCGACCGTCGACGCCGACAAGGTTAAAGCTGATATTCAAGGTTTTGAAGAGAAGCTGGGTAATTTGTCGGAGGATGATGCACGCCGCGCCTACCTCTATAATGAAATCGCATGGTGTAAGCTCAAGCTTGCCCAATAGTCAGACGTTTTAGCGTTCGACCATTTGCGAACACATCATGCCCGGGATGGCTCAGCCACCCCGGGCATGCTTTTTGAAAGGGTAGACCTTGGATATTATCCGCGTTGAGGGTGGCCACGCCATCGGAGGTTCCGTGCCTGTTTCGGGTGCCAAGAACTCCGCGCTCAAACTTATGGCGGCAACGCTTCTGGCGCCGGGCAAGACGACGCTGCAGAACGTGCCTGATATTTCCGATGTCCACGTGATGGGCAAGGTGCTCAAGGGTATGGGCGCCACGATCGATGTTCTCGACGAGCACACGCTCGAGATTGATACCTCTCAGGTCGATTCTTGGGAGGCCCCCTACGAGCTCGTTGCCAAGATGCGTGCTTCCACCGCCGTCATGGGACCCCTGCTGGGTCGCTTCCATCGCGCCAAAATTGCCATGCCGGGCGGCTGCAACCTGGGTGCTCGCAAGATCGATATGCACATTCTTGGTCTTGAGGCCCTGGGCGTTGAGTTCGATACCGCCCACGGTTACATCAACGCTAATGCGCCCCAAGGTCTGCGCGGTACCACCGTCACGCTCGAGTTCGCCAGCGTCGGTGCGACCGAGAACCTCATCATGGCCTCTGTGCGCGCACAGGGTACCACGGTTATCGACAATGCCGCCCGCGAGCCCGAGATCGTCGATCTCGCTAACATGCTCAACGAGATGGGCGCCAAGATTGTTGGCGCCGGTACGCCCGTCGTGACCATCGAGGGCGTGGAAGAGCTGCATCCTGTTACCCATCGCGTAGTGGGCGACCGCATCGAGGCCGGTACCTTTATCGTCGCCGGTGCGCTGATGGCCGACGATCGCGGTGTTGACGTCACGGGTTTTTGCCCCATTCACTTGGGCATGGTTCTCAAGAAGATGGAGCTTATGGGCATCGATTGCGAGCGTACCGACGACGGCGTCCATGTGAACCGTGCCGAGCGTATCAAGCCGGTCGATATCCAGACGCTTCCGTTCCCCGGTTTCCCGACCGACATGCAGGCGCAGATTATGGTGCTCTCCGCCCTTGCCGACGGCAGTTCCGTTATTACCGAAAACATCTTCGAGAATCGCTTTATGTTTGCCTCTGAGCTGGTGCGCATGGGTGCCGACATTCGTATCGAGAGCCATCATGCCATGATTCATGGCGTCAAGGGCTTCTCGGGTGCACAGGTTACCTCGCCCGATCTGCGTGGCGGAGCGGCCCTCGTCGTAGCGGGCTTGATCGCCGACGGGACGACCGAGGTTTCGGCCATCCATCACATCAAGCGCGGCTACGAGCAGTTTGTCGAAAAGCTGCAGGCGCTCGGCGCGCATGTCGAGCATGCTACCGTCCCCGATCCCGTCATCTACTAATACAGGTTGCCTATGTTTAATAAAAAGCCCCTCGCGGATACCACCGCCCGAAGACCCTCAACTGGTGCGCAGGCCAAGATCTACAGTCGCGATAACGTGGCTCGCTATTCCGAGCGCGCTCGTCAACGTCGTCGTAGCCACACGATTCGTCACGTCGCGCTCATTGTCGTGCTTGGCGTGCTGCTGAGTGCCACTACCGCTGCCGGCCTGTGGTTTGCCACCATTATGGGCAAGCTCGGCGATTCTAATGTCATTACCGACAATCTGCGTCGGGTTCTGGTTGACACCGATGAGGCAAAGGATCCGTTCTACGTGCTGCTTCTTGGCACCGACGGCCGTCCGGGCGAGGATACGTATCGTGCCGACTCGATTATCCTGGCACGCATCGACCCCACGCAAAAGCAGGCGACGCTCATTTCCGTTCCGCGCGACACCAAGGTCGAGTACAAGGGCGAGACCATGAAGATCAACGCCTGCCATACCGTTGGCGGCGCCGAGGCCATGGTCGAGGCGGTCAACGAGCTGTGCGGTGTTCAGATTTCCCACTATGCCGAGGTCAGCTT
>CABRZJ010000057.1:0-11799 GCA_902475425.1 uncultured Collinsella sp. | reverse complement strand
CCCATGACTGCGCCGTCTGATTTCAATTCGATTCCTGAGCTCGATGCCACGCTTGTATTCTGTGTTGCCTATGATGGCTCGTCCTATAGCGGATTTGCCGAGCAGCCGGGCCAGACGACCGTTGCGGGCGAGTTGCGCCGCGCTATCGAGACGCTGCTGCGCCGCCCGATCGATCTGACGTGTGCGGGTCGTACCGATGCCGGCGTGCATGCGGTGGCCCAGTACATTAGCGTGCCCGTAACGGACGCTGAGCTTGCTCTGACGCGCCGTAGGTGGCTGAGGGCTATGGATGCCCTCCTGCCCAAAGATATCGCCATAAACGAGGTCTACAAGGCCTGTAGGGGCTTTTCTGCCCGCTTTGACGCGCGGTCCCGTACGTATACGTACCGTATTGCCGATCGCGATGCGCGCCCCGTGCTCTCGCGCGGTGCCGTGTGGTGGCATCGCTATCCCTTGGATGTTGAGGCTATGTCTGCTGCCTGCCCCGCACTGTTGGGCGAGCAGGACTTTAAAAGCTTTTGCAAGGTTGCTTCGGCCGTTGGCAAGCCCACGCATCGCTGCGTGATGCGTGCCGAATTTGGCCATGAGGTTGCGTTTGGCGAGGACATCCTGACGTTCACCATCGAGGGCAATGCGTTTCTGCATTCGATGGTCCGTACGATCGTGGGCACGCTTGTCGAGATTGGCATGCATCGCCGTGAACCCGAGTGGATGCGCGAGGTTATCGATGCTTGCGACCGCACCGCTGCGGGCCCCACGGCTCCTGCCTGCGGCCTTACGTTTATGGGCGTGGATTACGATCCCGCCGAGCTTGTCGTGCTCGACTAGGGGAGGGCTCGACGTGTCGTGCGTCGACACCTGTCATCTGTGGGCTGCGCGTGTGCAACATCTGTTCTTGGCGTGCAATGCAACCGGTGTCTCATTGCTTTTATTGCCGGGGTGTACCATGAACCACGGTTTGATTCATTGCTGTCGAGAGGACGGATAATTTGGTTCGACGTGGCTCGCATCCGCGACTTTCGGTGATCCTTGTGGTAGAAGGTTCGCCCAGCTATGCGATGCGTGCGCTCGAGAGTATCCAGAACCAAGACCTCTACGATTTGCAGATTGTCGTTGTCTGTCGCGATACTGCGCCCGGTGTGCGCCATTCGCTTCAAGTTGCTGCCGACAGGGACATCCATATTGATTTGATTGACGTCGAGGACGCGACGCGCGGCGCGTGTCTTCGTGCCGGTTTTGCTGCCTCGCGCGGCTCTCAAATCATCGCCATGAACGCCGATGAGTGGTTTGCTCCGCAATCCCTTTCCAAGATGGTCGATATCGCGTGCGATACTGCGGCAGACATAGTGTTCCCCACGGTGTCGCTCGACCGCTATGATGCACATCGAGAGCGCCATTCGCGCGTCTTGGATGCTACTCATATTTCCATTGATAGCAAATCTTCGATGGTGGCCGGGCTGCCTCAGTTGATTTTAGGCGGCCTAGTCGTTCAGACCTCTGGCGTGATGTATAGTCGTCCGCTGTTTGAGGCATGCCTGTCGCACGGCAAGGCGTACCGTACGGTTGAGTTTATGGTGTGCGCGCTCTCGCAGGCGCAGCGCGTCTCCGGATGCGGCGATGCTTGTTTCCACACGGTAGCGCCTAAGCTTACAGACGCCTTTGATCCCACCATGTATGCCAAGGTATCCGATGACACCCGAGCGCTCGACGAGCTTGCGGACTCACTCTCGGAAGCAGATAGCGGTGGTCGGCTCAAGCTGGCAAGCCAAAAGTTCTACTTTGCCGGACTGGTCGCCTGCATCGAGAATTTGTGTCTGAGCCCGCATGGGGTGTCGTCAATCGAGCGTTCCGCCCGCATGCGTGATATGCTCGAGGCGCCTCGAACCCGTCAGATGGTCGCCGCGCTCAAGGACAACCATCGGGGACTCGGTCTGTTGTTTGGGCCGATCGCCAGCGCTAAGCCCGCGCGCTGCGTGATGTGTACGCATCTGGCAGCTTTTCTTAACCGGACGGGCGCAAAACCCGCCTAAACGGCTCATTACGAAACAAACTTGCATAGAATTGTTTCGAAATGCGTTCTTATACACAAAAGCCTTCAAATAGCGTTAAACTATTCAATCACTGATTGATTGTCTCCGCCATCTTTTGGAGAGAGGGTTTGTATGGCTAAAAAACGCAATGGGCGCCAGGATGCCATTAGAGATATTGTGCGCAATAAGGATGTCCGCACGCAGCGCGTGCTGGTCGATGAGCTCCGTGCTATGGGCTTTGATTGCACGCAGGCGACTGTCTCTCGCGATATTGCCGATATGGGGCTGCGTAAGCTCCCTGAGGGCATCTATGTTCTGGCAGAGGACCTGCACCTGCAACGTATGGTTTCCGAGCTCGTAACGGGCGTTCTGCGTACTGATAATCTGGTTATGATCAAGGCTCAGCCTGGCACGGCTTCCGGCATCGCCGCCGCCGTTGATGCGGCAGAGTTGCCCGATGTGCTTGGCTCGCTTGCCGGCAACGATACGATTTTGGTTATTGCCCAGACGGCCGAGGACGGCGAGCGTCTCGAGGCGCTGATCAATAAGTTGAGCAATTCTCGCAAGTAGGCGTGCGGGTCGTGCGTTCGGCATTGTGTGCGCTGACATAGTGGCTTGTAAGGGGTATCGACGTTGGTCGGTACCCCTTTTTGTTTGCCGGTATAAAGACCGCCCTCCAGGTCGTTTCAAACTAAAAGGCCCCGAGCAGTTCAATAAGCTGCTCGGGGCCTTGTTGGCTTTAGTCGCGTACTTCTTAGCCGACCGTATCGTCAGGCGTGGGCGAGGGGTCTGGAGTGGGCGTAGGCGTAGGCGTGCCGCCATCGCCGCCGGTCGAACCACCAGTGGAGCCGCCCGTCGAGCCACCGGTCGTACCGGTGCCGCCGGTGGTGTCGCCGCCTGTGGTCTCGGTGGTCGTGGTCGTCGTGGTAGTCGTTGTGGTGGTTTCCTCTTCCTCTTCGTCCTCGTCCTCGTCCTTGTCGTCGTTCTCCGACTTCTTGGTGTTGTTGGTGCCGTAGAACTTCCAGACGCTGTTGTTCTTGTAGGTGGGCGCCGTTCCGGTCGCAAACTCCTCGCGCTCGGTACCGGTCAGAACGGTGTTCATAAACCGCTTAAAGACAGGCAGGTTGGTGCTGTCGCCCAGCAGGTCCGTGCCGTACTTTTGGATGGGGATCTCGCCCGCGGAATAGCCGGTCCACAGGGCGCATGCCAGCTGCGGGGTATAGCCGCAGAACCACAGGTTGGTGGTGTTGTCGGTGGTGCCCGTCTTGCCGGCATAGGGCTGGTTGACACTCAGGGCGCCGGCAGCACCCGTACCGCTGCCCTTCATGACGCCGGACAGAACATCGGTGACCGCGGCGGCCTCGCCCTCGGTAAGCACCTGTGAGGGATTGTCGGTGTGCTGGTACAGCACCGAACCGGTACGAGAGTCAATCTCGGTGATGGCGATCGGCTGGCGATAGTAGCCGCCGTTGGCAAACGTCGCGTAGGCGGCGGCCATCTCGAGCGGCGAGATCGAGCCGGTGCCGAGGGTCATGA
Source organism: uncultured Collinsella sp. (assembly GCA_902475425.1). Lineage (GTDB taxonomy): Bacteria > Actinomycetota > Coriobacteriia > Coriobacteriales > Coriobacteriaceae > Collinsella. The sequence continues at coordinate 8,233 of CABRZJ010000057.1, read as the reverse complement.
CGGGAACGTCCTCGATGTTGTCCTTGGCGGGGTCGATGCCGAGCTTTTTGACGAGCGAGATGATCTTGCTGTTGCCGACGGCTTCCGCCACCTGGATGTAGCCGGTGTTGGAGGAGTATGCCGTCGCCTGCTTAAGCGTGATGGTGCCGTAGCTTTGATTGGCGTAGTTTTGTACCTCGGTTGTGGTGCCCTTGGCCTTGAGCGGCGAGTTGCAGTTGAGGGTGACGTTGGGGTTCATGCCGTTTTGGATGGCAGTTGCCAGCGTAAAGGCCTTAAAGGTGGAGCCGACGGGACGCTTGGCCGTGGCATGGTTTACGTGGTTCTCGTCGGCGTTGTAGTCGTAGCCGCCCACCATGCACTTGATGTAGCCGGTCTTGGGGTCGACGACGACCATGCCCATGTCCAGGCCGTCAAGCGAGAGCGTGTCGAGCTGCTCGCGGACGGCATTCTCTGCCACCTGCTGCATCGTGGGGTCGATGGTGGTCTTGACGGTCAGGCCGCCCTTAAAGAGCACGTCGGTCGAGAACTCCTGCTCCAGCAGCTGCTTGACGTAGGAGACAAAGTAGGGCTGCGAGTATACGTCGACGCCGCTGCCCGAGATTTCGGTCACGTTGAGGGTGATGGGCTCGGCCTGTGCGGCATCGTGCTCCTCCTGGGTGATGTGGCCCAGGCGCAGCATGTTGTCGAGAACCTTGTTGCGGCGGGACAGTGCCAGATCGGGATTGACCGTGGGGTCGTACTGCGAAGGCGAGTTGGGAAGGCCGATGAGTAGCGCGGCCTCGCTCAGGGTGAGGTCGGCGGCGCTCTTGGACAGATAGGTCTCGGCTGCGGCCTCGATGCCGTAGGCGCCGTGGCCGTAATAGATGGTGTTGAGGTACATCATGAGGATCTCGTCTTTGGAGTACATGTCCTCCATCTTGATGGCGATGTAGGCCTCGCGCACCTTACGCTCAATGGTCGAGTCGAACTGCTCCTCCTGCAGGATGGTGTTGCGCACAAGCTGCTGGGTGATAGTCGAGGCGCCTTCGTGCCCGCCGCCGAGGGTTGCCACCGCAGCACGCGCGATACCCCACAGGTCGATACCGCCGTGCTCGTAGAAGCGCTCGTCCTCGACGTCAACGGTGCCCTGCAGCACGTAGGGGGAGACCTCGTCCTTGGTGATGGATTTGCGGTTTTGCGTGTAGAAGCTCGCGATCTTGTTGCCGTTGCAGTCGACGATCTCGGTGGGCTCGCTCACCAGATACGCGTTGGCGTCGGTGTAGTCGGGCAGATCGGACAGCCAGCGGTTGACGTTGCCGACCATGCCGATGCCAAACGCCACGCCCGCAATCAGCAGAAAGCCCAAAAACGAGAGCAGGATTATGGGCAGGGCGTGCGTCTTTGAACGGCTGTGTCCCTGTCGTTGGCGAGGACCCATATATTGACCTCCAGGTATGTCGTGCCGGACGGTGGATGTGCCGTCGGGGCAGGATGGACATAAGTTATTACACGATAAACCAAACGGGGCGCGCGAGGCCTCGTGTATGCTGGAAGACGGCATTTTTCAGAGTGAATGCATACCTTGGTAAGGAGTTTGTCGATGGCGATTCGGGCGATGGGGCCGAGCGGACAATGCGAGACTGGATTGGATGTCGTCAGTGCGGCGCTGCCCGAGCTGCTGGCGCCGGCGGGCGGACTCGACCAGATGCTTGCGGCTATCGCCGCGGGTACCGATGCCATCTATGCGGGGTTGGGCGGCTTTAACGCCCGTGTGAGCGCCCACGGCTTTACGGATGACGAGTTTGCGCGCGGCTGCGCCGTGGCGCATGCCCATGGCGTGCGTGTGTACGTGACGCTCAACGTGTTCGTGTTTGACGATGAGTTGTCCGACGCGGTGGCGTTGGGAGCTCATGCACTGGAGCTGGGCGCCGATGCTCTGATTGTGGCCGATGCCGGGTTGGCCTGCGCGCTGAGCGCGGCGATTCCCGGGGTCGAGATTCACCTGTCTACGCAGGCGGGCGTTCATAGCGAAGGCGCCGTGCGGCTTGCCGCCGATGAGTTGGGGGTCGAGCGCGTGACGACGGCGCGCGAGCTGACGGTCGACGAGATTGCGGCGCTCTGTGCCACGGGCGTGCCCATCGAGGTATTCTGCCACGGTGCGATTTGCATCGGCTATTCGGGGGCGTGCGAGTTCTCGGCCCTGCGGCGTGGACGATCGGCAATGCGCGGCGACTGCACACAGCCGTGCCGTCTGGCGTACGACCTAGTGGACGAGGCGGGACAGAGCGTTGTCGCCGTTGAGGGGGATCGTCTGCTGTGTCCGCATGACTATCTGGGTATTGCGCATCTGCCCGAGCTTGTAGATGCCGGCGTGGCGTCGCTCAAGATCGAGGGGCGCATGAAGAACCCCGATTACGTATTCAACGTGGTGCGGGTTTGGCGCCGGGCGCTCGATATGCTGCGCGACGGCGCGTGGGACCCCGGTGCCGTGGAAGAGCTTGAGCGCGAGCTGGGAAGGTCGTTTAACCGTGGGTTTACCGATGCGTACCTGCGAGGGCGTTCGGGTGCCGAGCTGATGAGCTTTGAGCGTGCAATTAACCAGGGCGTGCGCGTGGGGCGCTTGGTCGCTGTGGGCCACGAAGAGGTGACCGTTGAGCTCGATGCCGCCGTGGCGGCGGGTGACACGCTCGAGATTCGGTTCTATCCGGGCGTCGACGCGCGCCCCGATGTGCCCAAGCGCTGGCCGCAGGTGCCCTGCCCGGTGGATGCCGCAGCGGGGAAGCGCGTCGTCGTGCATTGCAAGCGTAAGGTGGACGCGGGCTGCGAGGTATACCTGATTCGCAGCGCCGGCGTGTTGGATCAGACAGCGGCGGTGTTGGAGCGCATGCGGGCCGAGGCGGATGCGATTGCACCCGTTGCGCGCGCCGTTGAGGTGCTGCCCTTTGAGGACGTTGCGGTGGATGGCGGTGCGTCGACGGAGTTGGCGGAGCGCGCGGTTCCCGCTCACATGGTTTTTGCTTGGCAGCTGATGGATGCCGATCCGCGCGGAGAACGCGATTTATCCGACGCCGTTGTGGTGCTTGACGAAGTGTGCCGCACGGGTGACGCTGACCGGACCCGCTCACTGATGCAGCGTGCCGGGTGCGTCGTCTGCCGCAACCTGGGACAGGTGGTGATCGCTCGCGAGCTGGGCGTGACATTTGACGTGGCGGCGCCGGTGTTCTGCGCGAATCGGGCCACGCTTACCTGGCTGCGCGGACTCGGTGCGGGGCGGGTGTACTTGCCGGCCGAGTTGCTCGGCAATGATGCGGAGCGTATTGCCGAACTGGCTGCTGAACCCGGCGTCTTTGGTCCGGTCGACGCCGACCGTCCCGAGCTTATGGTGTGCGAGCACTGCCTGCTGACCGCCGAGGGCGTCTGCGCCACCGATGCGACGGGACAGGTCCGTTGCCGCGACTGCTTGCGTCGTCGGCAGGTACGCTATCTGGTTGAGCGTGACGGTACACGTCTGCCAGTTGCCATTGACGCATGCGGCAGGACGAGGATTTTCCTGTCGTAGGTGCCGCGTCGCGTCAGTTTGTTATCATAAGAGAGTTTATGGACTTCCAGCACCGCCGTTTTCGGCGAGGGTGCTATAGCAAAAGGAGGATACCCAATGCTGTCTGTTGACGAGCAAATGCGTATCATCACCTCGGGCGCCGCGCAGATCGTTCCCGAGGCCGACCTTCGCAAGAAGCTTGAGAAGGGCGAGCCCCTCAACATCAAGCTCGGCGTCGACCCCACCAGCCCCGACCTGCACCTGGGCCATGCCGTGCCGCTGCGCAAGATGCGCCAGTTCCAGGACCTGGGCCACAACGTCACCCTCATCATCGGCAACGGTACCGCGTTGATTGGTGACCCCTCGGGCAAGAACTCCACGCGTCCGCAGCTTTCGCAGGAGCAGATCGAGGCCAACGCCGAGACCTACGTGAGCCAGGCCATGAAGATCCTGGACCCCGAGAAGACCACCATCGTGCACAACGGCGATTGGATCCTTTCGATGGATCTGGCCGGCCTGCTGCAGGTGTGCTCCAAGTTCACCGTTGCCCGCATTCTTGAGCGCGACGACTTTACCAAGCGCTACCAGTCTCAGACGCCGATCGCCCTGCATGAGTTCCTGTATCCCGTGATGCAGGCTTTCGACTCTGTGCAGATCAAGGCCGACGTGGAGATGGGCGGCACCGATCAGCTCTTCAACCTGCTCGCCGGCCGTGAGCTCATGGAGAAGATGGGTATGGAGCCCCAGATCGCGCTCACCATGCCGCTGCTCGAGGGCACCGATGGCGTTCGTAAGATGTCCAAGTCCTATGGCAACTACATCGGCCTGACCGACGCCCCCAAGGATATGTTCGGCAAGACCATGTCCATCCCCGACGAGATGATCGGCAAGTACTATCGTCTGGCCAGCTCGCTCACCCCGGCCGAGGTCGACAAGATCGACGCCGCCCTGGCCGATGGTTCTGCCGACCCCTACGAGCTCAAGCGCGCTCTGGGCCGCGACCTGTGCGACACCTACCACGGCGCCGGTGCCGGCGACGAGGCTCAGGCCGAGTTCGACCGCGTGTTCAAGGAGGGCCAGCTCGCCGACTTCCCCGAGAAGCACGTTGAGCTGACTGTTAACGACGAGGGCCAGATCTACCTCGCCGGCCTGCTCAAGGACTTGGGTCTTTCGGCGAGCGCCGGCCAGGCTCGTCGCGATATCGACGGCGGCGGTGTCAAGATCAACGGCAAGGCCGTGGCTCCCAAGAGCTACAACATCGACCCTAGTGCCCTAAAGCTGGGCGACACCCTCTCCGTAGGCAAGCGCAAGGGCTTTAAGTTGGTTTAGTTACGCGGTTTTACCAAACCGCGTAACGACTCGACGCTGCGCGGGCCGCATTTGGACAATCTGACGTTCAACTTCAAGGGCGCGACCAGAAGGTCAGCGCCCTTTCGTTTCACGTCACCTTGTCTCAAATGCGGCCCGCTCGCTGTCGTTGCCAAAACATCGGCGCTTCCGTGGTTGGCACTTGGGGACGTTCCTTTTGTGCCGGCACTTTGGGGCACTCCTTGTCATCGGTGCAAAGTAACCTGCCCCCATTGCGCCAAGCGGCGTGTGCCGTTAAGCGGAGAGGCGTATTGTTGACCCATCGTTTGGGCATACAATGGCTATTGGTTTGCTGCGGTGAAGGCCTGTCCGCTCCGCAGCCTTTTTCTACGGTTAAAGGAGTATGTATGTCCGTTGAGGTCATGAGGACTGTGATCGAGGCCGCCGAGGGCCGCGTGCCCGTCGACACGCTGTTTACCAATGCGCAGATCGTCGACGTGTATGGCCAGCGTGTGGCGCCCGGTAGCGTTGCCGTCAAGGACGGTGTGATCGTCGGCGTGCTCTACGATGGTCGCGACGATGCCGCTGGCACCTACGAGGCAACTGAGGTCATCGACTGCCAGGGTCGCTATCTCGCTCCCGGTTTTATTGATGGGCATCTGCATATCGAGTCTTCGAACATCCGTCCCGCCGAGTATGCTCGCATGGCCGCGACGCGCGGTACTACCACCGCCATTGCCGACAGCCACGAGATTGCCAATGTTGCCGGTCTCGACGGCTTGCGCTTTATGATCGAGGACGGCCGCCGCGCACCCATCTCCATCAAGTACATGATGCCTTCGTGCGTGCCCGCGCTGCCCGACGAGCAGGCCGGTGCCGTTATTTCGGCTGCCGATATGCAGGCGTTTTTTGCCGAGCATCCGGGCGATGTCTTTGGTCTGGGCGAAATGATGAACCTGCCGGGCGTCTTTATGGCCGACCCCGAGACCTGCGCTCGCATCGATGCTGCCAACCAGACGCCGTCCAAGCAGGTTGACGGCCACGCGCCGCTCGTTGCCGGAAAGGACCTCAACGCCTATGCCGCAGCGGGCATTATCGCCGACCACGAGTCGACGATTCCCGAGGAGGCGCTCGACAAGCTATCCCGCGGCATGTACGTGATGCTGCGTGAGGGCACGTGCAGCCACGACCTGGCCAATTTGTCCCCGATGCTGCTGGAGAATCCAGCGCGCGCCCGCCGCTGCTGCTTTGCGACTGACGACCGTGCCCCTTCCGATGCGCTTGCAACCGGCATGATCGACAATGCCTGCCGCGTGGCGATTGAGGCCGGTATCGACCCGGTGGTCGCCATCTCCATGGCGTCCCTCTCCACGGCCGAGGCGTTTGGCCTGGATCACGGCTGCCGCGACCCGCACGAGCTCCGCGGTGCGATTGCCCCGGGCAAGCGTGCCGACCTGCTGGTGCTCAACGACCTGACGTTTGCCGCGGCTCCGCATCGCGTATATGCCGCCGGTGCCCTGGTGGCGCAGGACGGCACCTTTGTGGGCGAGATCGCACCCGAGATGGCCGAGGTTGCGGCCCTTGCCGATGAGCTGCGCGCCTCCGTTAAGCTGCCGAATCTTTCGCTCGACGTATTCGACTATGCCTTTAAGCCGGGCGAGGCCGTGATTGACGTGGTGCCGGGCAAGGCCATCACGGGCATGGTTCGTCCCGAGACTGACGAGGACTTGCGCCGCATTATGCTGATCGAGCGTCACGGCCGCGGCGTGTCGCTGCAAGCCGAGGGCGCCGACGGCGATGGTCCTGCGGGCCTGGGTCTTGTTGGCAAGCACATCGGTCGCGGCTGGGTGCGCGGTTTCACCATCACGGGTGGCGCCATTGCCTCTACGATCGGCCACGACTCGCACAACGTGTGCGTGGTGGGCGACAACGCCGCCGATATGATGGCCGCCGTTGAGGCCGTGGGCCAAGGTGGTCACGTGCTGGTGCGCAACGGCGAGGTCGTGGCGCGCATTCCGCTGGCGCTCGGTGGTCTTATGAGCGAAGGCACGGCCGAGGACGTTGCTGCGCAGCACGACGACTTTATGGTCAAGGCGCGCGCCATGGGTATTGAGCCGCCGCTCGACCCCATCATGGGCATCATCTTCCTGCCCCTGCCGGTCATCCCGACGCTCCGCATCCGCCCCGAGGGCATGTTCGACGTCACGACCTTCACCTACGCCGACTAGTCATCGGGGACGTTTTTAAACGACTGGCCGTCGGGATGGCGTGTCGCCTGACGCCGCGACCGTAGGACCTCTGGCATGTGTGAGCTATTTGCCAGGTCCTTGTAACGTTTACGCCCGCGGAGTCTTATTTGAGCTCCCTTTGGGTACGTTGGAATCGGATACACGTTCGATTCCAACAAGCCCGAAGGGAGCTTTTCTATGTTTAAACTGATTGCATCCGATATGGACGGCACACTGCTTGACGAAAACGGCCAGGTGCCTCCCGAGACCTACGAACTGATTCTGGCGCTACACGAGCATGGCGTGCATTTCGCCGCATCGTCAGGTCGTCGCTACGATCGCCTGTGCGAGTTCTTTGCGCCCGTTCGCGACAAGATGGACTTTGTCGCCGCTAACGGCGCCCAGGTCTACGCCGACGGCAAGATGGTGGACCGCGAGGTGTATTCGCACCTGGCGATTCGAAAGCTCGCCCAAGCAGTCGCGACGTTTCCCAATCTGCATCTTGCGCTCTTTGACCGAACCAAGTCCTTTTTGCTCGATGACGAGTGCAAGTTCGTGCGCGAGGTCGATAAGGACCTTCCCAATGCCGAGCGCATTTGGGAGCTGCCCGATCCCAGCGTAAATATCATCAAGGCGAGTATCTTTTGCGATGACGGTGCCGTTATGGACAGCGCTTACGTACTGCAGCGCGAACTTGGTCAGCTCTTTACTTTTGCGCCTTCGGGCAACGCGTGGATCGATGCCATGCAGCCTGGTGTGTCGAAGGCCTCGGGCATCGCACAGCTCGCGGAGCATTACGGCATTGGACGCGACGAGGTCATGGCGTTTGGCGACTCGATGAACGACTACGAGATCATTCGCTTTGTCGGTACGGGCTGCGCGATGGAAAACGCGCGCCCCGCGCTCAAGGCGGTGGCCGATCGCGTGGTGGGTCGTAACCGCGACCACGCCGTCCAGCAGGAGCTCCGTCGCGTGCTGGAGAGTCTCTCCTAATCCGGCAGATGGGGACGTTCCTTTTCTGCCGACAGTGGGGGACAGTCCTTGCAGCTTTTTGCGAAGAGTGTCCCCAACGACTAGTCATTTAAGAACATCCCCAGTGACTGGCCAATGACTAGGCGAGGGCGTCCATGATGGTGCGGGCGACGCCGTCGTGGTCGTTGTCGTATTCGGTGATGGCGTC
>CABRZJ010000056.1:0-11853 GCA_902475425.1 uncultured Collinsella sp. | reverse complement strand
GAACTTCTGACCTCTTCCGTGTCAGGGAAGCGCTCTCCCCCTGAGCTAAACGCCCGATCAAGGGTGCGCAAGCGCGCAAGGGATAATATAACGGAGCCTGAACTCGGTGGCAAGAACATTTTTAAAAATCGCTTACATTGTGGAATTCGGGGGCTTTGTCGCATCCATTTCAAAAGAGCCTGCTGCCGCGATTTGGCTGTCGCATAATGCAAGGCCATTGCGGTATCGAGCTATGGAAAGACGCCTGCGGAATTGTCCTACCGATAAGCGGACAAGCCTCCAGCTGGTGACTTCGCCGTGGTAAGGTAAGCCGAATTGTTTCCAGGCTGTTTCGGGGGAGTGGAATGAGCAAAGAGTGTGTCGAGCAGGTCGAAGGCGCAGGGGCTTCGGTGCCGATGACCGATATATCGAACATTGATGTGCCCGAGGGCACCGACGAGCTCAGCCGCAACACCCGTCGCGCATGGCGCGACCGCCTGAACAGCGCTTCGACGCGCAAGATGATCACGGGCGTCTTGGCTACGCTGGTGGGCGGTTCGTTTTGGGGCTTCTCGGGCACCAGCGCGAGTTTTTTGTTCGATACCTACCATGTCGATACGTTGTGGCTTATGAGCATACGGCAGATTCTCGCCGGTCTACTCTTTATGGCCGTGGTTGTTACGCGCGACCGCGAGCGCCTGATTAAGCTCTGGACCACACCCGCCGATCGCAAGCAGCTGCTGCTCTTTACCGCCTTTGGCCTGCTGTTCAACCAGTTTTGCTATCTTTCGGCCGTGCGCCTGACGAACGCCGGAACCGCGACGGTGCTCCAGTGCCTGCAGCTCGTTATCATCATGGGCTACGCCTGCGTGACCGATCGCCGTATGCCGCGTACTCGCGAAGTCATCGGCATTGGCCTGGCTCTGGGTGGAACCTTTTTAATCGCCACCGGCGGCGACCCCACCAGCCTGAATATCTCGCCGCTTGGCCTGGCAGCAGGTCTTATGTGTGCGGTCAGCGCCGCGTGTATGGCGGTGATTCCCGCCAAGATCCTGCCCGAATACGGCAGCCCCATCGTCACGGGCTCGGCAATGCTCACGGCGGGCGTGGTCTCGTGCGTCTTCGTGCAGCCCTGGGCGCATATGCCGGCGCTCGACGCTGCCGGCATCGAGGCGCTCGCGGTGTTCGTGGTTATCGGCTCGTTTTTTGCTTACATGCTTTATATGCAGGGCGTTAAGGACATCGGCTCGGTGCGCGCGAGCCTCATCGGAACTGTGGAGCCCGTCTCGGCGACCATCACCAGCGCCGTTATGCTGGGGACGGTGTTTTTGCCGACCGACCTTATCGGCTTTGTCATGATCATCGTGATGATGTTCCTCACGGTGTAGCTGGCGCCGCCGCCAAGACAGAAAAGGTGTTGTGCCGCATTTCCGCCAATTGATGTCCGTGTCTGGAGTTTAGCTGTCGATGCTCAAAATGCCATAAACTAGTAACGTTATGGACTTTTTCATTGCGACTCAATTGCGAGGATTTCTTTATGGCTGGTAATCACTTTAAGGGCAGCGATAGCGGCCGCCCTGCAGTTCCGCCGCGTCCGAACGGGGCTGGTAAGGCCGGCACGCCGGGCGGCGCTGGACAGGGCGGTTCCGGTAAGCGCGTGTCCCCGGGCGAGACGGCGATGTTTACCGCTCTGTACGAGCAGTCTCAAAAGGCAAAAAAGACCGGCCGTGCAAGAGGGAATGTCTTTGCGGACGGTGCAACCTCCACGTCGCAGCCGAGCGGCGCTCCTTCGGTACCCGCGAACAACGCGGGTGCTGCCAACGCCGCGAATGGCGCCGGCAACGTTAATGCCGGCAAGGCCGACAACAATACTCCCTCTGCCGGTGGCGCGGGGCTTACGGGTAACCTCGGCACGATTTACACCGGCGCCTCCGAGACTGGTACGTTCGCCCGCCTGGATGATAGCGGTGCCGAGTTTGCGGGCTCGGGTTCCAAGGAAGATTATTACGATTTTGGCTTGAACTACGGTAGCGACGCTTCGTCGAGTTCGACCTCTGACGGTCTGGTCCGTCATCGCCATCGCAAGGGCGAGCGCAAAAAGCGTCACACCGGCGCCATTATTGCCGCTGTGGTCGCGGTGCTTCTCGTTGCGCTTGGCGCAAGCGGCTTTATGCTGCTTAACTCGGCAAAGACCGTAAAGAGCGAAGCGAAGGAGGCTGTCGAGATTGTCGGTGGCCTTAAGGACAAGGTCACGTCGGGCGATTTTTCGACGCTGCCTGACGACGCGAAGAAGATCGATGAGCTCTGCAACAGCATGAAGGCGGAGACCTCGAGCCCGCTGTGGACGGCGGCTTCGTTTATCCCGGTGTATGGCAGTGACATCAACGCAGCCCGCACCATGATTGATACCCTGTCCGATGTCTCGAGCAACGCGCTGGTTCCCATGGCCGATAACCTCTCGCAGGCCACGCCCGGCAAGCTGTTCCAGGACGGCATGATTAACGTGTCCGCGCTGCAGGCGGTCGCCGATTCGCTTTCCAGCAGCTCGAAGGTGTTCAAGAGCGCCAACGAGAAGATCCAGGGCATTGGCGATACTCATATTTCTCAGGTGACCGAGCTGGTCGATAAGGCCAAGGACGGCTTTGCCACCCTCAACGGTGCGGTTGACGCGGCGGAGAAGGTCGCCCCCGTCCTTCCCCAGATGCTCGGCGCCAACGGCCAGACGCGCAACTACCTTATGTACGCCATGAACAACGTCGAGATTCGTGCTTGCGGCGGCTTTGGCGGTTCGCAGGGCCTGATTTCGGTCACTGACGGCCAGATGTCGATTGGCGAGTTTGTTCCCCGCATTGGACTCAGCGAGGATGAGGCAGTCGAGAGCGTCGACGAAGAGGATGAGGCGCTGTTCGGCAACCACAGTAACCTGTACAACTCGGGCAATACCTATTCGCCTGATTGGCCCCGCAACTCGCAGCGTGTCGCCGCGCTGTGGAAGTCCCAGTATGGACAGGACGTTGATGGCGTCATCGGTATCGACCCGGTGTTCCTGCAGTATCTGCTGGGCCTGGTCGGTAACGTGTCACTGCCCGACGGAACGGTTGTCGACGGCACCAACGCCGCAAAGGTCCTCATGCACGATGTGTACTGGAACTATCCGGTCGAGGAGTCTGACGGCATCTTTGCATCCGTCGCCAGCGCTGCCTTCGACAAGATTCTTGGCGGTATCGGCGATGTCGATGTTGCGAAGCTTGTCAGCGCCGTTGAGCGCGGTGCCGAAGAGGGCCGCCTGATCGCGTGGATGAGAAACGATGATGAGCAGAATGCCATCAAAGAGACGGGCATTGACGCTTCGCTGCCCAATCCGGATGACCCGAGTGCCGATCCTGTTGCCGGCGTTTACTTTAACAACCTGAGCTTCTCCAAGCTCGACTGGTACCTGAACGCCGATACGCAGATTGGCCAGGGCATCAAGAACGGTGACGGCACGTGCTCCTATCGCATCACCGTTACCCTGACGAACATCATGACGCAGGAGGAGGCTGGCAAGCTGCCCGACTACGTTGCGGCGAGCGCACCCGATGCCGCGCGTGACGACGAGCGTCTGAATGTCTCACTGTTTGCCCCGACGGGCGGCAACATTACTGATCTGACCGTCGAGGGCACCCAGTTTGGTCTTGGCGCCGCTACGTGGCATGGAATCCCCTTCTATTCGGGCACCGTTGACCTGCATGCTGGCGAGACGACGACAATCACGTATACGCTGACCACGTCGGCCGAGGCGGGGGACAAGCCGCTTACGCTGCGTCAGACTCCTACATGCCAGGCGGCTCGCGACAGCGCGTCGGCGTAGGGTTTTTCTGGTAGCGCAGATAATCGAGTACCATTTTGGGGCGGACAGGCAATCTGTTCGCCCCTATTTTGTAAGGAGAGCGCATGAAGTACTTTGGCACCGACGGCTTTCGCGGTGAGGCCAACGTTGGGCTGACGGTAGAGCACGCTTATAAGATTGGCCGTTTTGTGGGCTGGTATTACGGCGCCAACCGCAGTGCTAAGGCGCGCGTCATCGTGGGCAAGGACACACGTCGCTCGAGTTATATGTTCGAGGCGGCGCTGGTGAGCGGTCTGGTCGCGAGCGGTGCGGACGCCTATATGCTGCACGTGATCCCGACGCCGGGCGTGGCACATCAGACCGTGGAGGGCTGCTTCGATTGCGGCATCATGATCAGCGCGAGCCACAACCCGTTTTGCGATAACGGCATTAAGCTCGTCAATAGCGACGGTTTTAAGATGGACGAGGACGTACTGGAGCTCATCGAGGACTACATCGATGGCAAGAGCGAAGTTCCGTTGGCCACGGGCAACCACATCGGTGCCACGGTGGACTACATGCAGGGCCGCAACCGCTACATTGCTTCGCTCATTGCAAGTGCGAACTTTTCGCTGCAGGGCGTCAAGATCGGTATCGACTGCGCCAACGGCTCGGCTTCCTCGGTGGCCAAGCCGGTGTTCGACGCGCTGGGCGCCGACGTGCGCGTGATCAATGCCGCGCCCGATGGCTTTAACATCAACGTCGACTGCGGCTCCACGCATATGGAGCGTCTGCAGCGCCATGTGGTGGAGCAGGGCCTGGACGTGGGCTTTGCCTACGACGGCGATGCCGACCGCTGCCTGGCCGTGGACGAGCGCGGGCGCGTGGTCGACGGCGACCAGATCCTGTACGTGTGCGGCGTGTATCTGAACAAGCACGGGCGCCTCTCGGGCGGTACCGTGGTGCCAACGATTGCCAGTAACTTTGGCCTTGTCAAGTCGCTGGAGCTTGCCGGCCTGAGCGCCGTGACCAGCGGCGTGGGCGACCGTCACGTGTATGCCAAGATGCGCGAGGGCGGCTACAGCCTGGGCGGCGAGCAGACGGGCCATACGATCTTTGGCGATATCGAGCGCACGGGCGACGGCATTATGACTTCGCTGCGCGTGATGGAAGTGATTTGTGCCGAGCGCGAGACGCTCTCGCAGCTCACGGCTCCGTGCAAGCTGCTGCCGCAGGCGCAGGTGGCCGTGCACGTGGCGGACAAGGACGCCGCGCTCGAGAACATGGGCGTGCAGAACGCCATCGCCGAGGCCGAGGCTGCGCTGGCAGGCGAGGGCCGCGTGCTCGTGCGCAAGAGCGGAACCGAGTCGGTTATCCGCGTGCTGGCCGAGGCGCCCGACCAAGCATCCGCCGATGCCGCCATGAAGCGCATCGCCGCCGCGCTGGAAGCTCTGTAAGGTAGTCATTGGGGACGTTCTTAAACAACTAGGTGGAAAGGGGGCGCCGCGGATTGGTTCCGCGGCGCCCCCTTTGCGTTGGCGTGTCGGTTATGCCTTACAGCTCGTACAGCGTGGTGAACTTGTCCTGCAGGTAGCTGCAGTAGTAGCGGGCATCGAACGCCATGCCGCACGCGCCCTTGATGAGCTCCGGCGCGTCCTTGGCGCGGCCCCACTGCCAAATGTGCTCGCCCAGCCAGGCGCGGACGGGTGTCAGGTCGCCGCTCGCACAGGCGCCGTTAAGGTCGACACCGTCGCGGCACATGGCCGGCACAAACATGGCGTCGTAGGCGCTGCCCAGCGCATAGGTGGGGAAGTAGCCAAACGAGCCGCCGCTCCAGTGCGTATCCTGTAGGCAGCCGTGCGTGTCGTCGGGAACGGGAATGCCCAGGTACTCATCCATGAAGCGGTTCCAAAGCGCGGGGATGTCCTTGGCCGTGGCCTCGCCGGCAAACAGCATGCGCTCGATCTCGTAGCGCACCATAACGTGCAGCGGATAGGTGAGCTCGTCGGCCTCGGTGCGGATCAGCGAAGGCTGCGCGATGTTCACGGCGTGGTAGAGCGTGTCCTCGTCGACGTCGCCGTAGACCTCGGGTGCGTGGCGGCGCAGCACCTCGAGCAGCGGTCCCATAAAGGCGCGGCTGCGACCCACGGTGTTCTCGAAAAAGCGGCTCTGGCTCTCGTGGATGCCCATGGAGGTGCCGCCCTCAAGACAGGTGCGCGCATAGGCGGGATTGACGCCCAGCTCGTACATGGCATGTCCCGCCTCGTGGATGATGCTGTAGACGTTGGAGATGCAATCGTTCTCGTAGATGTGTGTCGCGATGCGCGCGTCACCCACGGCAAAGCCCTCGCTAAACGGGTGTTCGGTAAAGGCAAGCGTGGTGTCGTTCAGGTTCAGGCCGACGAGCTTCATAAGGTCGAAGCTCATGGCGCGCTGGGCGGCCTCGGGCACGCGGGCGTGCAAAAAGTCGGCAGCGGGCTGCTGGCCGCGCTCGCCGATGGCGTGCACGAGCGGCACGACCGTCGCCTTGACCTCATCGCAAAACGCATCGAAGCTCTCGGCAGAAAGGCCGCGCTCGTACTGGTCGAGCCAAACGTCGTATGGGTCGCGCTTGGGGTCCATGAGTTCGGCCTGATGCTTAAGTTGGGCGACGATTTTATCCACATAGGGCTCAAAACTCGCCCAGTCGTTGGCCGTCTTGGCCTTGTGCCACACGGCATCGGCCTCGCAGGTGAGCCTGGTCCAGGCCTCGGCCTCCTCGGTAGGAATAACGCTTGCCTCGCGCTGGTCGCGGCCGAGCACGCGGATCTCGTCGAGCAGCTGCGGGTCGTCTACGTGTCCGCCTGCAACCGTCTCGCGCGCTAACGAGCGTACGAGCTCAACGGACTTCTCGCTGGTCAGTAGCTTGTGATGCTCGCCGGCAAGCGTGCCCATGGCGTCGGCACGGGCGGCAGCACCGTTGGCAGGAGCAATCGTCGCTCCATCGAACTCGGCAATCTTGAGCAGGTACTCGCGAGTCCACAGCTTGCCCTCGAGTTTGCGGAACTTTTTGACGGCCTTGTCGACTTTAGCAGCCTTGACGCCCTTGGCAGCCTTTGCCACGGCGGCCTGGGCCTTCTTATCGAGTTTCTTTCCCATACCGTATCCTTAATCTCGCAGGCCGAGCGCCGCAGGCGGGTGCGCGGCCAATTTGCACAGCTACCTGCCTTGTACCCAGCGCGAACAAAACGGAACGCGGCGATGCGCTCGCGAAATGTGTTATCCTATAGCCCAATGCGTTGACGGAGAGGGTTTTGCCCGCCGCGTCGCCGGCAAGAGAGGGAAGGTCATGGGCTGCAAGCCTTCCTGCGGTGGCAAGGGCCAAGCGTTCACTTCCGAGCAGCGACCTCAACGGGCGCGCGGCCAGCGGCGGCGATGTCCCCAGTAGGGAAGCCGTGAGCCTCGCGACAAGGGGCAAAGAGTGGGCGCGGCGGGCCAGACATCCGTCGGGTCAAACAAGGTGGTACCGCGGAATTCAACCGTCCTTGGGCAATGCACATGCCCGAGGGCGGTTTTTTGTTACCGAACCGGGCCGCGTTTTCGCAACGTCAGACGGCGGCAGCCGCCTCGGCAAGCGGGGAACGCGAGAGACGAAAGGGAAGACATGAGTCTGATTGATGATCTGGTCAAACTCGAGGAAGAGGCCAAGGAGCTCGTCACTAGCGCCGACGACGCCGCCAAGCTCGAGGCTGCGCGCGTTGAGCTGCTCGGTCGCAAGGGCCGTATCACCGGCCTGATGCGCATGATGGGCAAGCTCGCCCCCGAGGATCGTCCCATGATGGGCAAACGCGCCAACGAGATGCGCCAGCTGATCGAGGGCATGCTCGACGAGCGCACCACCGAGATGAAGGCCGCCGCCCTCAAGCACGCACTCGAGCACGAGGCCGTCGACATCACGCTGCCGGGCATCCGTCCGCAGATCGGTCACCAGCACCTGATCAAGCAGATCATCGAGGAGGCCGAGGACATCTTCTGCGGCATCGGCTACACCGTCGAGTCCGGCCCCATGGTCGATACCTCCTACTACAACTTCACCGCGCTCAACGCGCCCATGGATCACCCGAGCCGCTCGGCTCGCGACACGTTCTATGTGGTCGACAACAACCCCGGTAGCGTCGCGCACCCCGAGGCTCACGCCCACGGCGAGTCCGACGTGCTGCTGCGCACCCAGACCTCGGGCGTGCAGATCCACACCATGGAGTCGCAAAAGCCGCCCATCTACATGATCTGCCCGGGCACCGTCTATCGTCCCGACACGGCCGACGCCTGCCACCTGCCGCAGTTCAACCAGATTGAGGGCCTGGTCGTCGACGAGGGTATCACCTTTGGCGATCTTAAGGGCACGCTCGACTACTTTGTTAAGTGTATGTTTGGTGAGGATCGCAAGACGCGCTATCGCCCGCACTTCTTCCCCTTCACCGAGCCTTCCTGCGAGGTGGACGTGAGCTGCCACGTGTGCGGCGGCAAGGGCTGCAACTTCTGCAAGCACAGCGGCTGGATCGAGATTCTGGGCTGCGGCATGGTCGACCCCAACGTCCTGATCAACTGTGGCATCGACCCCGAGAAGTACACCGGCTTCGCCTTTGGTATTGGCGCCGAGCGCGTCGCGGCACTGCGCTACGACCTGCCCGACCTCAGAACTCTCATGACTGGCGATATGCGCTTCCTGAACCAATTTTAGGCTTGCCCAGGCACCCCATCTTGGCGTTCAAACCGTCGCTCGCGTACCTTTAGTACGCGTCGCTCCTCTTTCACGCCAACCTGGGGCACCTGGACAACCCTAAGGCGAACGTCTTCATTTGATATTCCTCCCTTTGCGGAGATTAAGAACTAGGAGAGCTACATGCGCGTTTCTTACGACTGGCTCAAGACCATGATCGATATTCCGGAGGATCCCAAGACCCTTTCGGACGAATATATCCGTACCGGCACCGAGGTCGAGGCGATCGACACCGTGGGCGAGTCCTTCGACCACGTGGTGACCGCCAAGGTGCTCACCAAGATCCCGCACCCCGATAGCGACCACATGTATGTGTGCTCGGTCGATGTGGGCGACAAGAATCTCGACGCCGACGGCAACCCCGCTCCGCTGCAGATCGTCTGCGGCGCGCAGAACTTCGAGGCCGGCGACCACATCGTCACGGCCATGATCGGCGCAGTTCTGCCCGGCGACGTCAAGATCAAGAAGAGCAAGCTTCGCGGTGTCGTGTCCATGGGCATGAACTGCTCCGCGCGCGAGCTCGGTCTGGGCGGCGACCACTCCGGCATTATGATCCTGCCCGAGGATACGCCCTGCGGCATGCCGTTTGCCGAGTATGTGGGCTCGAGCGACACCGTGCTCGACTGCGAGATCACGCCCAACCGCCCCGACTGCCTGTCCATGATCGGCATGGCCCGCGAGACCGGTGCCATCTTCGATCGCGATTTCCACGTTGAGCTGCCCGCCATCAAGGCCGAGACCGGCCGCGCGACTGACGACGAGCTTTCGGTCGAGATTGCCGACGAAGGCCTGTGCGACCGCTACGTCGCCCGCATCGTGCGCAACGTGAAGGTCGGCCCGTCGCCCGACTGGATGGTCAAGCGCCTCAACGCCCTGGGCGTGCGCCCGCACAACAACATCGTCGACATCACCAACTATGTGATGATGCTCACCGGTCAGCCGCTGCACGCCTTTGACCTGTCTACCTTTGCCGAGCGCGATGGCCATCGTCGCGTTGTGGTTCGCGCCGCCCAGCAGGATGAGAAGTTCACGACCCTTGACGGCGAGGAGCGCACGCTCGACGCCGGCATGGGCCTTATCACCGACGGCGAGCGTCCCGTGGCGTTGGCCGGCGTTATGGGCGGCATGGATTCCGAGATCGAGGACGACACCGTCGACGTGATGGTCGAGAGCGCCTGCTTCAACGCCGGTCGCACCTCGCACACCAGCCGCGACCTGTCGCTGATCTCCGACGCCTCCATTCGCTTTGAGCGCCAGGTCGACGAGACCGGCTGCGTGGATGTCGCCAACGTTACCTGCGCGCTCATCGAGCAGATCGCCGGCGGCGAGGTCGCCCCCGGCTATGTGGACGTGTTCCCCGCGCCCAAGACCATCGACAGCATCAAGCTGCGCTTGGCCCGCGTGCACGCCATCTGCGGCGCCGACATCGAGCCCGACTTTATCGAGCGCTCGCTCACCCGCCTGGGCTGCACCGTCGAGCGCGACGGCGAGGACTTTATGGTCACCCCGCCGAGCTTCCGTCCCGACCTGCCGCGCGAGATTGACCTGATCGAGGAGGTCCTGCGCCTGTGGGGCATGGGTCGCGTCACGGCGACCATCCCGGCTGCCAAGAACCACATCGGCGGTCTGACGCGCGAGCAGAAGCTTACCCGCAAGGTCGGCGAGATCCTGCGCGCCTGTGGCCTCAACGAGACCACGACCTTTGGCTTTGCCGCCCCGGGCGACCTGGAGAAGATCGGCATGTCCACCGAGGGCCGCGGCTGCCCCGTGGTGCTCATGAACCCGCTGGTGGCCGAGCAGACCGAGATGCGCCGCTCGCTGCTGCCGGGCCTGCTGCAGTCTGTGGCCTATAACGAGGCCCACGGCACGCCCAACGTGCACCTGTACGAGGTCGGCAGCCTGTTCCACGGCCGCGAGAACGCCAGCCTACCCAAGGAGACCAAGTCCGTGGCGGGTGTGCTCTCGGGCCAGTGGAGCGAGCAGTCTTGGAGCATGAAGTACCGTAAGCTGCGTTTCTTCTTTGGCAAGGGCATCGTCGAGGAGCTGCTCGCCCAGCTGCGCATCGAGAAGGTTCGCTTCCGTCCCGTCGAGGGCGAGGGCTATGCCTTCCTGCAGCCGGGTCGCGCCGCCGAGGTCCTGTCCGGCGGCACCGTGCTGGGCTGGGTCGGCGAGATTCACCCCGAGGCGCGCGAGGCGATGGGCATCGATGAGGTCGTCGTTGCCTTTGAGCTCGATCTGGACAAGCTGATCAAGGGCGCTCGCAACCAGGAGAACTACCGCGAGTTCTCGCAGTATCCGGCTGTTGAGCACGACCTGGCTATCGTGGTCGATAACTCCGTGACCTGCGAGGATCTTGAGCGCCGCATTACCAGCGCCGGTGGCAAGCTGCTCGAGGGCGTGCGCCTGTTCGATGTCTACCGCGATCCGGTCCGCATCGGCAAGGGCAAGAAGTCCATGGCCTTTGCGCTTACGTATCGCTCCGACGACCACACACTCACCAGCGAAGAGGTCGAAAAAGCACACCAGAAGATCGTCACCAAGGTGTGCAAGGGCGTAAACGGCGAGGTTCGCGGCTAGGTCCTGCGCTGGGGTATGGGTTGGTGTGACCGCTGCCGAATCCTACAAGACCGCTATGCTCGGTATAAGGCACTGCTGAGCCTGCATATATGACACGCGCATTACATAACGGCGTGCTGCTTTGTCGGCAGCGCGCCGTTTTGCTATGATAGCCCGCGGCGTGTTACGAATCTGACAATACGTAACACTGACAAGGTGATTCAGGCGGCGTTGCAATTCCGTGCGCCGACAACCGGGAGGCGTACATGCACATTCCAGATAATTATCTGTCCCCGCAGACCGATGCCGTCATGGCAGTGGCGATGGTGCCCGTTTGGGTTCACTGCATCAAGAAGGTGCGCGCCACGCTCGATCGCGAGCACATGGCGTTCCTGGGCATCTGCGCCGCATTCTCCTTCTTGCTCATGATGTTCAACGTGCCGCTGCCCGGCGGTACCACTGGTCACGCCGTTGGTGGCGCGCTCATCGCGCTGCTGCTGGGCCCCGAGGCTGCTGCCATTGCCGTCTCGGTCGCGCTGGCGCTGCAGGCGCTGCTGTTTGGCGACGGCGGCATTCTGTCCTTTGGCGCCAACTGCTTTAACATGGCCTTCGTGCTGCCGTTTGCCGCTGCTATCGTGTTCCGTGCACTCAACAGCCGTTTGCACGACAAGAGCTGGGGCACCTCGGTTTCGGCCATCGTAAGCGGCTGGGTCAGCCTGTGCCTGGCGGCCCTGTGCGCGGCAATCGAGTT
>CABRZJ010000055.1:0-12069 GCA_902475425.1 uncultured Collinsella sp. | reverse complement strand
CCGTCGACGTAGCTGCTGTACGTGATCCAGTCGAGGCTGCTAACCGTGGCATCGTTCTTTTTCATGTCGTAACCGATAAGTTCGAGCTCCCACGGAATGCTCTTACTCTTATGGCAGATCTTATTGTTGTCCTGGTCTTCGCCGTTCGATTCTATTGCCAGGTACTTAATGTCTTTTTTCTCGGTTTCTTTCTCGACCGTGCGGTCTCGGATGATATAGGTTCCGTTTGATTGACGCTCGAACGCAAAAGCGCGGCTGGGCTTGTTGTCATACTCGCCGCCCCATACGTGGATGACCTTTCCATCTTTGTCAGAGTCGTCGTCGACCGACCAAATGCTGTAGCCCGTCTTTTTATGCTCTTCGAAATTGAGCAAGGTGCGGATAGCATACCAGTTTGTATCGTCATTCTTGGTCGTTACGTTCTCAAGGATGAGCTTGCTGGACGTGCCGTCGTTAAACAGGTGGCAGACGTTGCCGCGAACGTTGCCGTCTTGGTTGACGCTCGCGGTGCGAAAATAGCCCGCGGGGCGAAGGCGAATGACGAAATTGTCGAGGCTGTCCGACGGTGCGGGTGTGTTGTCTGCAAATGCCGCTCGCAGGGGAATGCCCGGCGCTGCGGTTTCGGGCAGGCTTGCAAGTGGTGACAACGCCACAAGCCCTAGGCCCAGCGTAAACGCTCGGCGGCTGATGGCATGGTGTTCGGTCATAACTTCTCCATTCGCAGAGTGCGGTTATGCGATAGTTTTGGTCACTATACTGCCCAGATGTTTAAAGATGCTGGTTTAATTGTCTGCGCGGCGCAATAAATCGGTGGGCGGACGTGTTGGGGTGTTTGTCGTTTTCGTACTGTTGCCACATTTGGGGCGGTTCCGGCGTCCGGCATCCTCGCGTTCGTCGGCTACAGGCATAAGAAAGGGAGGGTCGGTTTACCGGCCCTCCCTGGGTACGAAGCGCTGGGGTACCGTCGCTTGTTGGCGCTGCGCCCGTGTTTTTCGTTGCGCTCGCGAGTCGCTTAGCGCTTAATCTCGATATCGTCGAGCTTAACATCCATGGCCTCGGACTTGGCCTTGGCGATATCATCGGCAAATTCCAGAGACTTCATCATGGTCTCGACGGCATCCTTGTGCTCCTCGACGTTGTCGATGCGCACGTAGACGCTGCCGCCGCCTGCTTCGGTGAAGTACTCAGTCGTCACGCCGCCCGAGTGTGTATAGGAAGCGTTGCGCCAAGTCTTGCCGTTGTACTTGACGGGGTCATTCTCGGTCCACTCAAAACTGGCATTCCACTTTGCCTCGTAGTCGAACAGCTCGTCGGCGTTCTTGTCAGGATCGAAGACGGGGATGAAGCGATCGCTGGCGTGCTCGCTCTCGGTGAACTTAAACTGGGCCCTGTCGGCGGTATCGCCTGCGACGTCGGTGACCTCGACGCCCTCGGGGACCTCGACCTTAAACCAAATGAAGTCGGTCCTCATATCCACGGCTGGCTTTTCTGCTCCGCCGCCACCGCCACTGCCGGTAGCGCCGCCGCTTCCGCCACAGCCCACCAGGGCAACCGCGGCAAAGAGACTGATGCAGAGGGTGAGAATCGCAAAGGCCTTCTTTTTCATGGTCGTGTCCTCCTCGATCTGTAACCGCCCATGGATTACCTGTCTTTACTGTACGCGTGAGCAGCTCATTCGGGTGGGCCATGTGTCCCATTCTGGGGGCAGGATTTGCGCCGACAAGTGGCAATATGCGAGGGCGCAAAAGAGGGGAGGGCCGATGCTGTCGGCCCTCCCCGGGTTGGGCGCCCGTTGTTTTAATGGGGCGCGCCTACGCGGGTTCGCGTAGGCGCGTACGGGTGCCCCGTTACTTGATCTCGATGCTCGAAATCTCGACTTCACGTGCCTCGTCAACTGCTTTCTTCATGTCGTCGGGGAACTCGATGGAGTTGAGAAGCGCCTCGGCTTCTTTCTTGTGCAGGTCGAAGTTCGCGATGAGAACGCAGACGCTTCCCGGCTCAACGTCGGTAAAGAGATAGGTATGGGTGCCGCGGTTGTCCTTGCACGTTCCGATGAGCCATGTCCTGCCGTTGTACTCGACGGGGTCGCCAACTTCCCACTGGAACATGCTGCTCTTTCGACCTTCATCGGCAAGAGCCTCTTCTGCCGTCATCTTCTCTTCCCAAACAGGTATGAAGCGATCAACCGTGGTGTTCTCGTTCTCGGGGAAGGTGAGCTGGACCCTGTCGGCGTTCTTGCCGGCGGAGTCGCTCACGCCAACGCTCTCGGGCATCTCGACCTTAAACCAGATAAAGTCGGTCTTCTTGGCGACGGGGGCCTTTTCCTTGCTCTCGCTCTTGGGGGCGCTGCCGTCGCCCGATGCGCTCCCGCCGCAGCCGACAAGGGCAAACGCGGCAAAGAGGGCGATGCAAAGGGAAAGGATCGATAGGGTCTTTTTCTTCATGGTGGCGTCCTCCTTGTCTGCCAGGGACATCGTGTGCCGCGGATCGCTGGGGCGGCGGTTACGCATGCGCATGATGTCTTTGTTTACTGTGCGGTTATTCTTCCATTCGTCGTCCGGTGCCGTGATGAGCTTGCCCCAACATAGGGCTCCTTACCTATATGTATGCCCCAGTTGCCGCTGCCCGGAAGTCTCGAAAGGTGGGCCATGTGTCCCATGTTTGCGGTGCCGACGCCTATCGTTCGTCATAGAAATCCGCGATGGCCAGGTGCGCTGACGCTTATGTACTTATGGGCTAGACTTAGCACCATTATGTGATCGATGCGGTCGGTCGGCGGTTTCCACCCGACCGATGTATATGACTTGAAGGTGCATGCGTATTAGCCAAGAGATGATGGACAAGACCTGCCGCGGGTTTGCCGAGGCGCTGGCCGCGCGCGAGCCGGTTCCCGGCGGCGGTAGCGCGAGCGCCTTTGTGGGCGCGCTGGGAGCCTCGCTTTGCGGGATGGTCGCGCGCTACGGGGCGACCAATCCCGCGCTTGCCGATCGCGCAGACGATCTGACACGCGCATTTGCTCAGGCAGACGAGTTGGCACAGGAACTTGTGGGCCTGGTCGCCGAGGACGTTCGTGCCTACGGACAGGTGTCCGCGGCGTATGGTATTCCGCGCGAGGACCCGGCTCGACCTGCGGCGATCCAGGACGCGTTGCATGTGGCGGCCATGCCACCGTATCGGATCATGGACGCCTGCGGGCGCGCGCTGGCGCTGCTCGAGGATATGGCCGACAAGGGCTCGCGCCAGCTGCTGTCCGACGTGGCGTGCGGTGCCGTGTTCTGCCGCGCCGCCATGCAGGGTGCGAGCCTGACGCTCTTTGCCAACACTACGTCTATGAAAGACCGGGCGCGCGCCGAGGAGCTCGAGACGGCGTGCGATGAGCTGCTGGATACGTGGCTACCGCGCGCCGATGCGCTGGCGCGCCGCGCTGCCGACGCCGCCAGGAAGAGGGGATAGCCATGGCAGAGCTGCTCAAAGGGGCTCCCGTTGCCCGTGCTTTGACTGAGGAACTCGCTGCTCGCTGCACCGCCCTGCGCGAACGGGGTATCGTGCCGACGCTGACCATCGTTCGCGTGGGCGAGCGCGAGGACGATCTATCCTACGAGCGCGGCGCCCTCAAGCGCTGCGAGAAGGTTGGCATCGAGGCTCGCCGCGTTTTGCTTCCTGTCGATGTTTCGCAGGATGAGCTGCTGGCGGCTATTAAGGACATCAATGCCGACCCCGCTGTTCACGGGTGCCTGATGTTTCGTCCGTTGCCCGTTGGGCTTGACGAGGATGCGGTTGCTGCGTCGCTCGATCCCGCCAAGGATGTTGACTCCATGACGCCGGCCTCGCTGCTTACCACGCTTTCGGGGCGAGGCGAGGGCTTTGCTCCTTGCACGGCAGAAGCCGTGTTGGCGTTGCTGGACCATTACGGCGTTGAGCTGGATGGAGCTAAGGTTGCCGTTGTTGGTCGCTCGCTGGTAATTGGCCGTCCCGTTGCCGCCATGCTTACGGCTCGCAATGCCACGGTGACGACGTGCCATACGCATACGCGTGACCTGGCTGCCGAGTGCTGTTCTGCCGACATTGTTGTTGCCGCGGTTGGACGCGCGCGCACGATTGGCGCGGATGCGGTTCGCGAGGGCCAGACGATCATCGATGTTGGCATTAATTGGGACGAGGCTGCCGGAAAACTGGTCGGTGACGTGGATTTTGATGCTGCGGAACCGATCGTTGGCGCCATCACACCCGTGCCGGGCGGCGTGGGGGCTGTGACCACCGCAATTCTCGCCAAACACGTGATTGAGGCGGCGGAGCGCGCATCGAAATAGGCGTTTTGGGCTGTTTGAGGGGTTAGCCATATACCACGTGGTCAAAAAGCGCCAAATATGAGTACTGTTGCCAAGATAGTCATATATGTTTTACGTCTTTTGGGCTTCCTAACGATATTCATTCTCGTTAGGAAGCCCATTTTATTGAACCTATGGGGAATAACGCTGCCTCGCTTTTGGACAAATAGGGATTTCCGGCACTCATTACAAGGAAATTTGCTGCTACTAAATTGGTGACAGTACTCATATTTGGCATTTTTTGATCACAGGGGTTCCGAGGGGGTCTCGAAGGGTCGCGGTTTCGCCCTTTTTGCGTCGAAGCGATACACTGTTGCCGTTTGATTTCTTCGCTCAAGGAGGATGCGCATGCCGTGCACAACGATTCTGGTCGGTAAGAACGCGAGCTACGACGGGTCGACGCTTGTCGCGCGTAACGAGGACTCGTCCAACGGGGTGTTTGAGCCCAAGCGTATGCGCGTGGTGCATCCCGACGAGCAGCCGCGCGTCTACACGAGCGTCCTGAGTCACCTGACCGTTGAGCTGCCCGATAACCCCATGCGCTACACGAGTGTCCCCGATGTTGTCCCGGGCCACGGCATCTGGGCCGAGGCCGGTTTTAACGAGCTCAATGTGGGCATGTCCGCAACCGAGACGCTCACCACCAATGAGCGCGTTCGCGGCGCCGACCCGCTCGTGGACTACGTGCCCGCCAAGGGCAACGAGGGTGAGGACGGCTATGTGCCGGCGCAGCCTGGTGGCCTGGGCGAGGAGGACATGGTGACCCTGGTCCTGCCGTACGCTAAGTCCGCCCGCGACGGCGTTCGTATCCTGGGCGACCTGCTCGAGCGCTACGGCACCTACGAGAACAACGGCATCGCCTTTAGTGATGTGGACGAGATCTGGTGGCTCGAGACCATCGGCGGCCACCACTGGATTGCCAAGCGCGTGCCTGACGACGCCTATGTGACCATGCCCAACCAGCTGGGTATCGACAGCTTTGACCTGGATGACGCCGAGGGCGCCCAGGCCGACCACATGTGCTCCGCCGACTTGCGCGCCTGGATGGCCGAGTGGCATCTGGACCTGACGCTGGGCGTCGAGGGCGACGGCCCGGCTGCGGTCTTTAACCCGCGCGAGGCCTTTGGCTCGCACAGCGACAGCGACCACGTCTACAACACGCCGCGCGCGTGGTACATGCAGCGCTGTCTCAACCCCAGCGACGTGTGGGATGGCCCCGACGCCGACTACACGCCCGAGAGCGACGATATCCCCTGGAGCCGTGTGCCCGAGCGCAAGGTGACCATCGAGGACATCAAGTACGTACTCTCGAGCCACTACCAGGGCACGGAGTACGATTGCTACGGTAGCAAGGGCACGCCCGCTACGCGTGGCGCATATCGCCCCATCGGCATCAACCGCAACAGCCAGCTCGCCGTGTTGCAGCTGCGTCCCTATGCGCAGCCGGCCTATCGCGCCGTGCAGTGGATGGCGTTTGGCTCCAACTCGTTTAACGCGCTGGTTCCGCTGTACGCCAACGTCGAGACCATGCCCGAGTACTATGCCGACACGCAGGCTCGCGTGACGTCCGAAAACTTCTACTGGGCCAACCGCCTGATCGGCGCGCTGGCTGACGTCCGCTTCCATGAGTGCGGTCGCGCGGTCGAGGATTATCAGGAGAAGGTCGGTGGCATGGGCCACAAGCAGATCCATGACATCGACGCTGCCGTAGCCGCTCTGCCCGAGGCCGAGGTGTCTGCCGAGCTTGCACGCGCCAACGAGGAGTTTGCCGAGCGTGTTCGCGTAGAGACCGATGCTCTACTGGGCAAGGTGCTCTACACCACGAGCTGCGCCATGAAGAACTCTTTCGCGATGAACGACAACGTGAGGTAGGGATTTCCCGTCGATCGAATAGCGCTAAAACGCTTTGTCGCTTTCGCTCAATCTTGGGTACAAGAACGCCAATGCAGTTGTTTGTGATTGGAGACAACCATGGTTATGAAACTCGATCAGCTTGTTAACGGCGCCATTAACGTGGGCTTTGGCGCTGCCGCCGTTGCTGTCGAAGGCGGCAAGAAGGTCCTCGACGACCTTAACACCAAGGGCGAGCAGGTCCGCAAGGACACCGCCACCCCCGATATCGCCCGCAGTGTGTCCGACATGTTCGAGCAGGCCGGCGGTACCATCTCCGATCTGACCGAGCGCTTGGGCATGCAGGGCGAGACCGCGGCCCAGCGCGTGCTCGACGAGCTCATTCTTGCCCGCGTCCGCGTTATGACCGCCCCCGAGCGCACGGCCTTCCTGGCCCATGTGCGCGACATCGTCGATTCGGTCGAGGACAACGTGACCTCGGTGCCCGTCGAGTCCGTTGAGCCCGACGATGCGAAGGATACCGAAGAGGCCGAGTAGCAGCGCAGATGGCAGATTCCACCACCGATTACAACAATCTAGATCCCTTGGGTGACGAGGCGGCGGTTGTCGATGAGGTCGATGCCGTCGTCTCGGGCGCTCGCAAGAAGCCGCGCGCTGTCGATATGGTCCCCGAGGAGCCCGACGCGATGGCGCCGGACGAGGAATACCAGCTCACGCCGGCGGGTCGTCGCGAACGCATCGGGCAGATTGTTCGCCTGGTCAAAAAGTACCGCGTGTGGGATAACCTCACTCCGGTTCGTTTGCGCCGCCTGCTCGAGGAACTCGGCCCCATGTTCGTCAAGATGGGGCAGATTTTGGCCAACCGGTCCGAGATTCTGCCGCAGCGCTTTTGCGACGAGCTGCGTCGTCTGCGCTCCGACGTGGAGCCGGTGCCGTACGAGGTCGTACTCAGCTGTCTGGAAGAAGAATACGGCCTGCGCCTGGGGGAGATGTTCGATGCGATCGACCCCAATCCGCTTGGTAGCGCATCGCTCGCGCAGGTACACCGAGCTCGTCTGGTGACGGGCGAGGACGTGGCCGTCAAGGTGCAGCGCCCCGGTGCGCAGCAGGTTATGGCACAGGACATCGATATCATCCGCTCGGTGGTGCGTATCGTTTCCAAGTTCGTCAACACCGATCAATTCGTTGACCTGCACGGCGTAGTCGAGGAGTTGTGGACCTCGTTTCGCGAGGAGACCAACTTTTTGGCCGAGGCCAAAAACCTCAACGACTTCTACGAGTTCCATAAGAGCGTTCATGGCGTGACGTGCCCTAAATCCTATCTGGACCTGTGCACCGAGCACGTGGTGGTTATGGATTACGTCGACGGCATTTCGATCGCCGATCCTGAACGCTTGGTGGCCGAGGGCTATGACTTGGAAAAGATCGGTGCCGCGATCGTCGAGGACTACTCGACGCAGGTGCTCGACGACGGCTTTTTCCATGCCGACCCGCATGCGGGAAACATCATTCTCAAGGACGGTATCGTTTACTTTATCGACTTGGGCATGGTCGGACGCATGTCGAGTCACGATCGCGGTATCGTAAAGGACATGATTTTCGCCGTGGCCGAGGGTGACGTTCCCAAGCTCAAGGATTCGCTCATGCGCTTCGCCGTGACGCGTGGCGATTCGGCCGAGCTCGATCATTCAGCGTTTTTGTCCGACCTTGACTTTATCGTGGCTGACTTTGCGGGCCTTGACCTGAAGGATCTTGATATCGGCGAGTTTTTGACCTCGCTGTTAAACCTGGCGCGCAAAAACGATGTTGAGCTGCCGAGCGTGGTGACGATGTTCGCGCGCGGCATGGTGACGCTCGAGGGTTTGCTGACCGAGTACATGCCCAACGTCAACATGATCCAGATCATCCAAACGCACATTAAAAACGAGAAAAGCACCTATGCGCGTGTGCGCGATATGGGGCGCGATCTTGCCGCGAGCAGCTATCGCGCGGCGAAGGGCTCACTCGAGGCGGCTGAGTACCTGGGGCTGGCTTCGCGCATGCTTACGCGCGGCCAGCTTAAGGTGAACACGCAGATCATGAGCAGCGATAAGGCACTGCGACAGCTGGGCGGAATTATCGACCGCATGTCGATGGCTATCGTTATCGCCGGCCTGTTTATCGGTTCGTCGGTGGTGTACTACGCACGCATCGAGCCGGTTGTGTTTGGTATCCCGGTCATTGGCTTTATGGGCTACGTGAGCGCGCTGGTGCTGGCGCTTATGCTGGGCCGCAATATCTGGCTCAACAGCCACGGCGGCAAACACTAGAGGCTGCGACCGTCACCGCATTTTCCTATCGCAAACAATAGCTTTTACCTTGGGCTTCGCCTGTGTGCGGGGCCCTTTTGCGTGATACCATTTTGACGGTAATAATCGATGGCCTAGATGGTGGTGCGGAGACGCACGAACGCGCGGTTTTCCTGCGCGTTTGGGAGAATCGGGGTGCAAGTCCCCGGCTGTACCAGTAACCGTAATTCCTCTTGGCTTGGGATGTTCGCGTCGCAGATCGGACGACGCGCCTGAGCCGTTAAGGTTAAGTCGGATCGCCTCCCATCTTGCATGCGGCTGCGGCGTATGCCGCCGGTGTGCATAGGGCTCTGGAGGGAAGGGGGACCCCGATGGGGGAACTCGAACGCAACATGCGCGATGACGTGGGGCAGCCTCAAGGCATCGCTCCAAGTACAGACAATGGGGGACAAATGGATATGTTTGAGGACGAGCGCGAGCGCGCCGCGATGCATCGCCGTGGCGCGATTGCACGCGGTGTAGCCAAGCGCGGCCTAGTGGCATTCCTGGCCTTCGCGATGGCCTTTGGCACCACGCCGGCTCAGCTGTGGGCCGAGGGCGCCGAGGGCATTGCCGATGCTGTGGCTCAGGCTACGACGCCGGGCGAGGACGCAGCGCTTGCGGGCGGTGCCGCTGAGCAGAGCGGCGCCGAGGTTTCGGATTCCGGGAGCGCGCCTGCAGCTAGTGCCGCCACAACAGAGGCAGCAACTGGCGACGAAGACTCGGCGACGGGGGAGAGCCCTGCCACGAGCGAGCAGTCTTCGACGGCATCCACTGGCCAAGCAGGATCTGCCGCCGCGACTGCCGTCCAGACAGAGAACCCGACAGAAACTGGCGATGTCGCCAAGAAGCAAGTCGAGGTCTCGTTCTCGATTATCGGCACCGATGCCGACGGCAAGGCTCAGACCTGGGTGGCACCTACGCAGCTCAAGCTCGACGAGGGCGCGACGGCTGCGGATGCCTTCGTTAAGCTGCAGCAGAAGACGGGCTTTAAAGCGGATTACGAACCGAACACGGCATACGGCTTCTACCTCAAAAGCATCACGTCCCCGACAGATGGCCGCACGCTTGCCTACGATCCGACGACTAATGCCTTCTGGCAGCTGTTCGTCGACGGCGCGTCTTCCTCGGTTGGCGCGAGCAGCGTTAAGCTCGCCCCGGGGCAGAAGATTGAGTTTGCCTTTACGGGTGGTAGCGCATCCCCTGTCGTTAAGGATCAGGTTGCCGCAAATGTGACCGTCATTGGTCGCGATGCCCAGGGCAAGACTCAGACTTGGGTCGATAACGCGCAGTATGTGGTGACGTCCGGTTCGAGCGCACTTGACCTTACGAAGGTCGCGCTTGAGGCGAATGGCATCGACGCCGTTGCTGCTGGCTCCTTCATTCTGAGCCTTAAGTACAACGGTGTTGAGCTGGGTACGCCCCAAGATTATTCGACCTATTGGCAGCTGTTCATCAACGGCAAGTCGAGCGACTACACGGCAGACAATGTCACCATTCATGCTGGCGATACCGTTACGTGGTTCTACGGTGGCTGGGGCGACAAGTTGCCGTCCGATTCCGTCCATGCTTCCGTTCAGGTCCTTGGTAAGGACAAGGACGGCAAGCAGCAGGTTTGGGCTTCGACGGGCCAGACGAGTCTCAAGGCGGGCTCTACTGCCAAGGATCTCCTTGAGCAGACCGGTCTTACTCTCGATGCTGGCGAATCGTCTTGGGGCTGGTTCCTCAACGGCATTACTTCGCCGTTCGATAGTAAGTCCTATGGCTGGGATGCTGCGACTAATAGCTATTGGCGCTTCTATGTAAATGGCAAGTTCGCCGACGTTGGCGCCGGTGCCTATGAGCTCCAAGAGGGCGATGCCGTCACCTTTATGTATGGTGCTGACGCCGATGCCCTTCCTGGCCAGGTTCTTGGTTCTGTCGATGTTATCGGTCCCGATGTCAACGGCAACAATACTCGCTGGGGCTCGGCAAGCAATGTTTCCCTGCCCGAGGGCTCTACGGCTCAGAACCTTATTGAGACGGTCCTGAAGGCCAAGGGCGTTACGTACAACGGCTCCCAGAGTGGTGAGTACTGGTTCCTCAATTCCATCAACTCGCCGTTCGATCACAAGCCGTATGCCTGGGATGCTGCGACCAATAAATATTGGCACCTGTATATCAACGGAGAGCCCTCCTTACTCTGCGCCAATCAGATTACGCTCAAGAGCGGCGATAAGGTTACGCTTGCCTATACCACCGACGATTCGGCCATGCCCGATCCCGACAAGATTGTCGTGGACCCGAGCGCGACGACTCCTGATTGGGATGCCGAGTGGGCCGGCTACGGCAACAGTGGCAACGGTTCGACCGTAACGGATGCCAAGACGCCTGCGCAGGCCGCCGGTCTTAAGTGGGCCTTCGATTGGAAGGCCGAGTCTGGTCAGCAGTATGCCAACTGCAGCGAGCCTGTCATCGCTAACGGCTTTGTGTACATCGCGACCGAGAACGAGCTCATTAAGATCGATTCGTCCACGGGCAAAAAGGTTACCTCTGCGCCGCTTGCCTCCAGGGTGAGCTATACTTCTCGTCCGATCTATACCAATGGCCTTATCATCGTTCCGCTCAACGGCGGTGCGGTCCAGGCGATTACTGCAGACAAGCTGATCTGCAAGTGGCTGACGCCTGGTTTGACGGATTTGACGCAGAGCTCCTGCACCGTCGTTTCGGACGGCGAGTACGTCTATGTAGGCTCGGTCGATATTTCGTATGACGAGAATTACAACGCGACCTACGGCAACGGCTCCTTTGCACGCATTAAGATTGCCACGGGCGAAGTTTCTTGGCAGAACATCGACCCTACCGAGGGCTATTACTGGACTGGTGCGGCTTTGACGGATAAGTATGCCATCGTTCCTACGAGCGCGGGTACGCTTAAGTGCATTGATAAGACGACGGGCGATGTCGTTTCGACCATGGAGCTCGGCGCTGTCGCAAATGCCGATTGCATTGCCGATCCGTCCAATGGTTCGACCTTCTATCAGATGACGCACGACGGAAAGCTCCATGTGATTTCGCTTTCGGCGAAGGGTGTGCTGAGTGCACAGAAGACGGTTGATCTGGGCCTTACGAATAATCTGAGCGCCCCTGCGGTGTTTGGTGACAATCTGATTGTCGGCGGACAGACGGCTACGGGCTCTGCTCTGGTTCTCTATAACCTGAAGACGGGTAAGACCACGATGGTCGCTGCTGCCGACGGCAAGGCGCTGCCGGCTGGCCTCAACGGTATTGCTGCTACTCCGCTGGTGAGTGTTCAGGGCGGCAAGACCTATGTGTACTTCACCGTTAACAGCGCGGATAGCAAGGATTACGTCAACTACTCTGCTGGTGGTGGCGTGTATCGCTATACGCTCGGTGATGCAGAGGCGACGCAGATTTATGATGCGGCTGGCCATTACCAGCACTGCGACTCTCCGGTCATTGCCGATGCATCTGGCAACCTGTACTACATCAATGATTCGGGTACTCTGTTCAAGCTGGGGGCTGTCGAGTCTTGGACGGTTGCCTTTAATTCCAACGGCGGG
>CABRZJ010000054.1:0-12100 GCA_902475425.1 uncultured Collinsella sp. | reverse complement strand
CACCGATAACCGTCACCTGATCAAACAGCATCTGCAAACACCTTTCTAATTGACACGCTTTCCATTGTGACCGAAGGGCGTCTGAGCGTGAAGCGCAAACTTTGAGGGCGCATACCTTCCATCCATCATGCGCTCGATGAGGCCCTCGAGCTCGAGCGAGCCCAGGAGCTTAAGAACACCGACGGCATCAAGAGAAACGAGTGCGGCAATGTCGTCGACCTTGAGCGGCGACGCGATGAGCGCATGCATCACAGCCTGTTGCATCTGGTCCAGATCGGCGATGCCGGGCGCGTCGGGGCGCGAGTAGCGCAGGGTGCCGTAGATGCGCGAGATGGCCATCTCGATGGATTCCTCGTCGATGATGCAGCACGCTCCGTTGGCGATGAGGTAATTGGTGCCGCGCGACTCGGGCGACAGGATGGAACCCGGCACCGCGAGCAGTTCGCGTCCCAGGTCCATAGCGGCCTCGGCCGTCGAAAACGTACCCGAGGGCATGCCCGCCTCGGAAACAAAGAGCGCTTGCGACAGCGCGGCGATGATGCGATTACGCCGTGGGAAGGCAAACTTGCGCGGACCCATGCCCCACGGCGAGATGGACACGACCGCACCGCCCGTATCGAGCGTACGCGTGATAAGACCGGCGCTTGAACGCGGATAGACCACATCGGCGCCCGTCCCCAGCACCACGACATGCTTGCCGCCAGCGTTGACCGCGGCCCAGCCCGATGCCTGGTCGCAGCCAACCGCGCCGCCCGAGACCACCGTGACGCCCGCCTCAACCGCCACCTTGGCAGCAAGTTCGGCAACGGCAAGGCCATACGGCGATGCCTTGCGCGCACCAATGATGGAGAGCGCGGGCGTCGATAACACGGCAGGGTCGCCACGAACGTAGAGGGTCTCGGGCACATCCGAAAGCTCCAGAACGGTCTTGGGATACAACGCATCACCGGGATGCAGCTCAAAGGTCCCCTCAGCCATTATTGGTCCCTCCTTCCCTGATACATCGCCGCCTCGAGCACGTGATCCTGCGTCACCCGCTCGCTCTCGGCGACGTCGGCGATCGTGCGCGCGATGCGCACCAGACGCACGATGCCGCGACCTGTGAGATGCGTACGCTTCGACAGGCCAAGGACGCACTTCTCTGCCGCCTCATCGAGAGCAAAGGTCGACACGACACCGTCAATGGAGCGGGACTCGTCATCCTCGGCCTCCGCATCCGCATCGTCCATATGCGACTCGCGCCAGGCACGGAAGGCTCGGCCGCGCACGACGTAATCGCGCAACTCGGCCGATGACATACCTTCGGCGCCCTCGATAATCACCTGAGGGTCGGGACGGGTCACGTCGAGCATCATGTCGATACGGTCGGCCAAAGGACCGCGCAGTTTAGTCCGGTAGCGCTCGACCATCGAGGCCGAACAGCGACACGGCACCTCGCGATCACCCAAAAAGCCGCAGGGGCAGGGATTGCTCGCGGCCAGCAGCTGAAAGCGCGATGGGAAGGTAAAGGCCCCGTCAACGCGCACGATCCTCACATAGCCGCGCTCGATGGGTTGGCGCAGCGTCTGCAGCACGCCGGTGGGAAACTCGGCGAGCTCGTCCAAAAAGAGCACGCCGCCATGAGCCAAGCTGATTTCGCCTGGATGAACCGGACGACCGCCGCCGATAAGGCCCGCGGTCGAAATGCTGTGGTGCGGGCTGCGGAAGGGCCGATGCCCCGCCAGCAGCCCATCAATGTTCTCGCCCAAGACCGAATGTATGCACAGCGCCTCCTGCTGATCCTCAACAGATAGCTCGGGCAAAATGCCGGTCATGCGCCGTGCGAGCATCGTCTTGCCCGACCCCGGGGACCCAATCATGAGCAAACCGAGCTCCCCTGCCGCCGCAAGCGCCATGCCGCGCTTGGCGACTTCCTGCCCCAGCACGTCGGCATAATCGAGTTCGGGCTCAAAGGTAGTCTCGACTCCCTCGGAATCCAGATAATGACGGGCGGCATCCCCCATGCCGTGGGCAAGTTGCGAGAGGTGGTCGATAAAGCCACAGCTGACCCCCGCGAGCGGCACATGTTGATCGGACCTGCCGGCGATAAAGGAGAGCCCCATATCGCGCGCCAACAGCTGAAACGCAACCTCGCCCTTGACGGGTAACACCGTGCCGTCCAGACCAAGCTCACCTGCAATAAGGCAGCGATCGAGGTTGTCACGGGGAATCTGCCCATCGGCCGCCAGAACCGCGATGGCAATCGGCAGGTCAAAACCGCTGCCAGTTTTGCGGATATCGCCAGGTGCCAGGTTGACGGTAATGCCAGACCGAGGAATCTCGAAGCCGGCCGAGCGCATGGCGCACCGGATACGCCCGCGCGACTCCATCACCTCCATACTCGGAATGCCGAGCATCTGGATGCCCGGAACGCCACCGGCAAGCGAGACCTCGACGGTGACGGGAATTGCCTCGACGCCGCGGATGCAGGCCGCGTGTACGGCAAACGTCTCGAACGCCATCACGACACCTGCCAATCGAACGCATTGTACTGGTGCTCGATCTCGGCGACATGCCCGCCGCGGATGGTGACTCCCACGGCATCGAAGCGAATCGATCTGAGCGGATAGTGCTCCATGAGATAGCAACTTGCGATACGGCGATACCGACGCTGCTTTTGGGCGTCCACGGCCTCCTCGGGAAAGACCCGCGTGGTGCAATCCAGGGCGACGCGTCTCGTCTTGACCTCGGCCATCACAACGACATCGTCGAGCTCATCGAGCAGCACCAGATCGGCTTCACCCTCAATGCAACGATAGCCCTGCTCCAACAAGGTGTATCCACGCTCGTTAAAGTAATCGATGGTGATCAGCTCGCCCAGCATGCCGAGCTCGCGGGGGCTGAGCCCCTTGATAAACTCGGGCGTCATCGCCCCGCAGTCGAGCTCGCCGTCTTCCCAGCGCTCCTTGAGTTGCTGCGTCTTGCTCTTTTTGCTTGCGGCACACATGGGGTCTCCTTTCCCGCACACTGCATTGCCCCGATGATGAGGGCACCTTTCATGCGGGTAAGTACCGGAAGCAAACCAAAAGCTGACCAAATGCCGACAAAAAACGGGCCGTACGCAACAATCACGTTGCACACGGCCCGCTACCAGCAGGTTTATAAAACGCCAGGGGTCCCTGTCTCCACAATTGACCTAGAAAAGGCGCTCAGTCTGCAGAAAGTTTCCGCAAAAGCTCACACGATGCAGCGGACAAAGTCCATGTTTGCGAATCGCCTCGATGTGCTCGGGGCTTGCGTAGCCCTTCGACTCGGCCAAATGATACTCGGGATACTCGGCGTCGTACTCGACCATCATCTCGTCACGCGTGACCTTGGCCATGATGGACGCCGCGGCGATACAGGCGATTTTAGCATCGCCCTTCACCACGTCGCGCTCGTTGGGAACTGCGCCCAAGGGGTTACCGTCCATAAGCACGCAATCGGGCTCGAGCCCCGTATCGGCCACGGCGCCCGCGACGGCGGCGCGGATGGCGCGGGCCATGCCCATATCATCGATGTCCGCGGGCGCGATATGGCAAAAACCAATCGCCGTCGCGACCTCGGCAATCTTCACCGAGAGCAGCTCGCGGCGCGCCGGCGTGAGCTTTTTAGAATCGTTGATGCCCCAGACGCGCGGCTCCATGGGAAGGCACACGGCGCATACCGTCAAAGGACCGGCCACCGATCCGCGACCCACCTCGTCGACACCCACGACCACGCCATCCCCACCGAGCTCATGCATCAGCTCGTACATGCCGTTGACGCGCTCGCGCTCGGCAAGTTCCTTGGCATGGCGCTTAAGAGCGCGCTCGCAAGCCTTGATCACTTGCTGACGCGGATCCTCACGATAATGCTCCACGAGGGCGGGGATCTCCTCAAACGTAGCGCTCGCCAACTCACCGGCAACCTGCGATGCCGAAACCGAGCTCGTCATATTGGCCATACCAGGCCCTCCTTGCATGCAAATCAGATAAAAAGAAGGGCCACCCGAAGGTGACCCTTTTGTCCAAACGAGTGGACAGACGCTGCGATCTTCTTAGCGCTTCTCGGGGATGCGAGCAGCCTTGCCCACCTTGTCGCGGAGGTAGTACAGCTTGGCGCGACGGACGCGACCATGACGGACGACCTCGAGCTTGGCGATCTTGGGGCTGTGAAGCGGGAAGGTACGCTCAACACCGACACCGAAGGAAATCTTGCGGACGGTGAAGGTCTCACGGGCACCGGCGCCGGCCATGCGGATGACGTCACCCTGGAAAACCTGGATGCGCTCGCGGTCGCCTTCCTTAATGCGGTAGTGAACCTTGACGTTGTCGGCAACGCGGACCTGCGGGATGTCCTCGCGGATCTGCTGACGCTCGATTGCGCGGATGTAATCCATGTGCAATTCCTTACTCTTCTAGAGGTGCCGTACCACCTTGGCCGGCACGTAGTTGAACAAACGTATTCGAGTATACACGCCACGACCTTGGCTGCAAGAACTATTTTGCCAGTGCGCAAAAAGACAAAAACACGCACTCTTTCTGCACTTATGCGCCGTCCGCAGCATCAGTCATCGGCGTCGTCACGGTCGTTCCGGGCGCGATATAGCCGTATTCGAGCAGCACCGAAAGCGCATGCTGCTTCCAGGTGGCAAGCTCTTCGTCATTATAGTTGTCATGGGCCCATTCGTTCATCGCGTCCTCGGCGTCTTGGGGCACCAGGTCCTGGCTGTCTGCCATCAGGTACAGGATGCCTAAGATGTCGAAGTCCTGCTTTGTCATCTCTTCCTTGTTCGATGTGCTGATGAGGCCGTGATCGATGCCGTAGCGGCAGATATCGGTCAAAACGGTAACGAGGCCCGTAGGAATCGGCGAGGCATCCTTCGCGGCAGTGGGCGCGGTGTCGTCAGTCAATGCAGTGGCATCGTCGCTCACCGGAGCCGACTCGGCTGCGTTCGCATCGGAACCGGCCTGCTCTCCCTGGGCAGGAGCCGCGCTATCCGTCGTTGCCGAAGGATCCCCCGTGGAGGCGGACGTAACGCTCACCGGTGTCTCGACCACGGTCGTCATCGGGTCGACCGGTGCGGGTGCGGCGATGACCTCGGCCCAATCGGAATACACGCCGTCAATAAAGGCGCGAACATGGAAGGTGCCCGGTTGCGAGATGGTCATTGTGCCGTCTGTCGCAACCGAAATGCCCTTGCTCTCGAGCTCTTGGGCCTCCCAGCTGCAGACTCTATCGACTTCCTTGCCCGTCGTGTCATAGACCGTAGCTGTCAGGCCTTCGATGCCGTTGAGATTTTCCTCGACGCCGACGACGGTCTGTGCCGAGCCCTCGAGTTTGATGCTGCCGTTAAACGGCTCGGGCGCCACGTCACTTACCTTATATTTGTAGGCCGCGGCGTCGATCTCGTCATTGGTCGAGACATGCCCGTTCACGTCCACATAGGTGTCCTCGGGGATAAAGTACTTTACGTAGGCGGTGCCGGCCTTTTTACCCACCACGACTTGCTCGTGGGTGACAGGGTCGGTCTGGATCTCGATGACGTCGGACTTGCACTCCTTGCCCTTTTTATCGACCACGCGCCAGTCGCCCGACGACTTCACAAAGCCGTAGTAGTCAACATCGTCCTCGTCCCTTGCGCGCACGCGATAGGAAGAGACGGGGTCTTCCTCTCCCACCGTAAGCCTTCGGGTCTTATCGGTCTGCAGCGACACGAGAATCTTGGAGATGGGCTTAATAGGCTGCGGCGTGCCCAGCTGCGTATCGACCGTCACCGACTCAAACGACAGATTGGAACCCGTAATGGACATGGGGTAGGTGGCGGCCATGTCATTGAGCACGTTGCACGTGCGCGGAGCGCCACCGTTGCGCGAAGGCACCTCGCGATCGGCCAGGACCGAATTCCAATCGATGGCTCGCACCATGTGGTTGTTGGTGCGATGCGACCAGCTCGTAACGTTTCCGGCGGTGGTATCGTAGCCGTCGTCGCCACGATGAGCGATTGAGCGCAGGAACAGGTTCTGCACGGCGTCGGTCGACTGATCGCCAAAGGTGGTATAGAACGAGCGCTGGTCATAACCGGCGGTATGGAACTCCTGCACGGCGGCGTTGTCGTCGTAGCACTCGCCGTTCATGTTAAAGATGATCACGTCGAACGTCACGCCCACCGGCTGGTCATAGTCCTCGGACAGCGTCGTGGTAGAACTCGTCTGCTTGCTATTGACCTGCGTGTGCGCCGGGATCGTCATGTTGACGGTAACCGACTGATTGTCCGTCGTGGTGATCGACTGTTCCTCGGTCTTGCTCGCCTCCCACAACTGGGACATCGTGGTTTCGGCCGAAAACGAAGTCTCGATCTCCTCGCTCGCTGTTGCGGGCACGCCCAGCGACTCCTTGAGGCTCACCGATGCGCCCCACGAGCCGCCTTTGGAATACGATGCGGATTCAGAAGTGCTCGTGCCGACCGTCTCTTCGGTACCGCGGGCGAGCGTGATGCTCTGCGAGGCGTCCTCATAGCCGACGTTAAGTTCCGAGGTAACGAGCTCCTGCTCAGTCTTAGAATCGACAAAGGAATAGCCCGGCGCGTCCTCGGGCGCACAGTTAAGCTTGTTCACGCTGTTGAGCTGCTGAACTCTAAAGTTATAGAACGCGATGCCAAAGCCATTGAAATCGTACTGGTAGGTGCCGCCGAGCTTGTCGACACAAGCAATGGTGGCATAGATGACGTCCTGCTCAGTCGTGTCTTTCGACAGTCCGTCGAGCGGCACGTTTTTACGGAAATCGGAGCCCTTCAGCTTGTGACCGATACAGCCGGCGATATCGTCGGTCAAGCGCTCATAGACCGCATTGAGGCTTTTAGCAGATGTCAGACCACTCTGCTTCGATTTGTCGGCGCCGTCGGAATGCTCACCGTTGCCGCCCGAAAGCGCATCATACAGATAGATGTAGTGACCCTTACCGAAGTCCTTCTCAAAGCCCTTGCCGGCGTGGTCCCAGTACAAAAAGTCACCGGAGTCGTCGCCTCCGCCATAGCCAAGGACGTTATAGGCAAGCGAAGCCCAGTTGGGCAGCACCTTTTTGACGGCGGCCGTATAGAACGAGACGTTGTCGTACATCGAGGTACGGCCCTCGAGCTTGCCGTCATCGATATCTACAAACGTGCAGTCGCGATCGTTGACCGTAATGGTGAGCGGGTTGACCACGTCACCATAGAGCTCGTCGCGCGAATCATCCTGAAGGGCAAAACCGGCTGTCGGCATCCCGCAAAGCGCCGTGACCGCAACGACCACCCAGCACAGGGCCATCCGTACTCCCCGACGCGCTCGTTGCAAATACCTGGTGAGGTTTTTCATCGCAGTCCTCCCGTCAGTTGCCAATGTATTGAACCAACGTAAACGCCGCCGCGTCCACAAGGGGCGCGACGGCGCGAAGGGGAACCTAAAAGGCGCAAATGGAACGCGACTCCGTTAAGCGGAACGCTTGGCCTCGAGCTTGGCCTGAGCGGCAGCCAGACGCGCCAGGGGCACGCGGTAAGGCGAGCAGGACACGTAGTCCACATCGGCCACGTTAAACAGGTCCTTGATGGACTTGGGGTCGCCGCCGTGCTCACCGCACACGCCAAAGTGCATGTCGGGATTGGTGGCACGACCCTTCTCGACGGCCATGCGCACGAGCTCCAGCACCGCCGAGTCGATAGTCTCGAAGGGGTTATCCTTCAAGATCTTCTTGTGCATGTACAGCGGAATGAACTTGGCCTCGGCATCGTCGCGGGAGAAGCCGAAGGTCGTCTGCGTGAGGTCGTTGGTGCCAAAGCAGAAGAAATCGGCGTGCTGGGCGATCTCGTCGGCGACCATGCAGGCGCGCGGCAGCTCGAGCATCGTACCCGCAGGAATGTTGAGCTCCACGCCCTCCTCGGCGGAAACCTCGGCGATGACGCGCTCGATGACCTTGCGGGTCTGGACATGCTCGGCCGTGATGGAGACGAGCGGGACCATGATCTCGGGACGCGGGTCGACGCCCTCCTTGATGAGGCGGGCGGCAGCCGTTGCCACGGCACGGACCTGCATAAGCGGCAGGTCGCCGAAGACGACGGACAGGCGCACGCCGCGCAGGCCCAGCATGGGGTTGGACTCGACCATGCCGTCGATGCGACGCAGGCGAGCACGCAGGGCGGCAAGCTCCTCCTCGCTGGCGCCGGCGGCTTCCTTCTTGGTGATGGCGACCTCGAGCTCGCGAGGATTATCCAGGAACTCATGAAGCGGCGGATCGAGCAGGCGAACGACAACCTCGCGACCGGTCATGGTCTTGAACATGGCCAGGAAATCCTCGGTCTGGACCTTGAGCAAATCGGCCAGGGCCTGCTGCTTCACGGCCTCGTCATCGGACAGGATGAAGCTTTGGATGATGTTCTTGCGATCGCCCAGGAACATGTGCTCAGTGCGGCACAGGCCGATGGCCTCGGCGCCAAACTCAAGCGCGAGCTCGGCATCCTCGGGGTTGTCGGCGTTGACGCGCACGTGGTTGGCGTGGCCGCAGGTCTCATCCAGACGGATCTCGTCGGCCCAGGACAGGATAGTGTCCAGGTCGCCGGTAAGCTCGGCGGAGACCAAGTCAACGGCGCCGTCGACAACGATGCCCTGGGTACCGTCGATGGAGATGATGTCGCCCTCGCGCAGCACGCGATCGCTGCCCTCGATGCGCACGACCTTCTCGGCCGCGTCGATATGGAAGCGCTCGACACCGCAGACGCAGGGCGTGCCCATGCCGCGGGCGATAACGGCGGCGTGGCTCGTCTTGCCGCCATGGCTCGTTAGGATGCCCTCGGCGGCAACCATGCCCTTCAGGTCGTCGGGGTTGGTCTCCCAGCGGACCAGGATGACCTTGTGACCCTCGGCAGAACGCGCGACGGCGTCGTCGCTCGAGAACACGACCTCGCCCACGGCGGCGCCGGGGCTGGCGTTAAGACCGGTCGCGAGCGCCTCGTACTTCTTGGAGGAGTCGAACTGTGGGTGCAGGAGTTGGTCGAGCTGAGCGGGATCGATGCGGCTCACGGCCTCCTCGCGGGTGATCAGACCCTCCTCGACCATCTCGATGGCAATGCGTAGGGCGGCGGTGGCGGTGCGCTTGCCCACGCGGGTCTGGAGCATCCAGAGCTTGCCCTGCTCGATGGTGAATTCGATATCGCACATATCGCGATAGTGATTCTCGAGCGTCAGGAACACGCGCTCGAGCTCCTCGCCAGCGGACTCGAGGCCCGGAGTGGTCTTGAGGTCGGCGATGGGCTCGGTATTGCGGATGCCGGCGACGACGTCCTCGCCCTGGGCGTTGACCAGAAAGTCGCCGTAGAACTCCTTGGTGCCGTCGGCCGGGTTACGCGTAAAGGCGACGCCGGTCGCAGAGGTCTCGCCCTTGTTGCCAAAGGCC
This sequence comes from uncultured Collinsella sp., assembly GCA_902475425.1. Lineage (GTDB taxonomy): Bacteria > Actinomycetota > Coriobacteriia > Coriobacteriales > Coriobacteriaceae > Collinsella. The sequence goes on along the minus strand of CABRZJ010000054.1, from coordinate 2,674 downwards.
ATGGCCTGAACGTTGACGGCGGTGCCGAGCTCGTCGGAAATACCGTGCTGCTTGCGGTAGATGCAGGCGCGCTCGTTCATCCAGCTGCCAAAGACGGCCTGGATGGCGAGGCGAAGCTGGAGCTCCGGATCGTGCGGGAAGACGGGCTTGCCGTCAGCGACCTCGAGCTCGGGATACAGGGCGGCCTCGACGTTGTCGGAGAAGATGCCCTTGAAGGTCTCGACGAGCTCCTGCAGGTCCTCGGCCGAAAGCTCGGAATCGACGCGGACGCCGGCGACCAGGCGGGCCTGGGTCAGGGCGTTCTCGAACAGATCGGCGTCGACGCCCATAACGACGTTGGAGAACATCTGGATAAAGCGACGGTAGCTGTCCCAAGCAAAACGCGGGTTCTGCGTCTGGGCGATAAGACCTTGGACGGAATCGTCGTTGAGGCCCAGGTTGAGAACCGTGTCCATCATGCCGGGCATGGAGAACGGAGCGCCCGAGCGCACCGACACGAGCAGCGGGTCATGGGCATCTCCGAGCTTCTTGCCGCAGCGGGCTTCGAGGTCGGCCTCGGCGGCAACGATCTCGTCGAGCGCGCCGGCAGGCCAAACATTGCCGGCACCGGAGTACTCAACGCAGGTCTGGCAGGTAATGGTAAAGCCACCGGGGACCGGCAGGCCGATACGGCTCATCTCGGCAAGGTTAGCGCCCTTGCCGCCAAGCACAAAGTTCATGGACTTGTCGCCCTCTGTGACACAAGTGCCCTGGACATCGGTGCCAAAACGGTAAACCCTCTTGCAATCGCGCACGATACTTCCCCTTCTATGTGTTCGCACACACGACCGTGGTAACGAATCGACCCGCCGGATGCAGGCCGTGAGGGAACTATACGGCGGGTTTTGGGCGGGCATGAGCAGAGGCTGCGCGGTTTGGTAAACGTGCTAAAACTTGCGGTAAACGGTAGGTAAAGGTGGTTACCTTATGAAGATACCAGCACAATGTAATTGCAGGTCAAATGTGGTAGAATCAGCTAAAACGGTTTAGCAAATAGCTGTAATTATTGGAATGGTATCTCTTAAACTACGCAATAGCCAAGAAAGACAAAATCTATCAGAAGTATTTGTCCCAGGGATTTTGGTCAGAGTAGCTAATATTGGGACGGGGCTATTTTAGCTACCCCGGCAGATAGCGCGAATGCTTTGGCGGAGTAACGGCCGGGGTAGCTAAAAAAGCCCCATTACAGTTTGAGTCGTCCGAAAGGGCGGCTCCTTACTAGTTCTGGTAATACGATTGAGCCGTACCGATGGTCGCTGGCCGACCGCGACCATCGGTACGGCCTCAACCCGAGACCCCCATCTCGACACATAGCCCGTCATCCGACGAAAGCGCGCAGGTCGTCCTGTATAGGCGCATGGTGTCCCCCTCCGCCGCAAGAGGGAAACGAAAAAGCCCCTCTTTGCCACTACGGACAAAAGGGGCCTCCCAGGGGAAACGTGTTACAAAGCCTTCTTTGCAGGACGATGAAGATCAGAAACCCAACGTCGTACGCGTAGGGACTTACCCAACACCCACGCCATTTCGATCTTCTGGGCCTTCAACGCCACGTCCCGATAAGCATCCGGGCATCGGAATGACCACGTCGCAAGCCGCAAGCATCTCTTCGTCATGAGTGACAACAATTACAATATGGTCTCTCTTAACCTCATGAAGCAATTTAATTAGTGCGCTCCGGCTCTTCGCATCAAGCGCTGAAGTTGACTCAAGAAACAACATGACGTCCGGCGATTTCAACATCTGCCGCACAATTGCGATGTTCTGCTTCTCCCCGCCGGACACCCCTCCTTTCTTGCTGCCAAGCATCGCTGCCGCCCCGTTCTCCGCAGCGGCAATCATTTTGTCTAACCCCAATATGGCAAGCATCCGATTCAGTTTGTCGGCCTCGAAATCATCAGAAAGCAGCGTAAGATTATCGAGGATCGTCCCCCCCCCAACGATAGGGGGCTCTTGCTCCGTAATGCCAACTCGGCACCGCCGCAATGCGTATCGGTCGATGCGACGCTGTGATACCCCGTTGTAGAGGACGGCCCCTTCCGTGTTATCTGGATATAGACCCAATATCACTGACAGCAGCGAGCTCTTCCCCGAGCCATTTCTTCTTGCTTACTGTTTTTCTTATATTGTAACGATTTTCGATAAGAGGAAAGATTACTCCATGACGCGCAAGCCCGAATTCTAAGCGTTTCCCATCAGCATTGCCCATTTTTCGGATCGAAATCCAAATCCAGCTTCCTATCGCATGCTGAAATCAAATCCTGATCATGGCTTACAACAAGAATTAGCTGATCGAAGGGATTTCGATGAATATACTCCGTGAACTCCCGACGGCTTTCTTCATCTAAATCGTTCGTTGGTTCATCAAACACAAGCACTTCCGGCTGCCTGCGAAGTGCTGCGAATATCCTTAGCTTTCGATACTCTCCACCAGAAAGGTCTCTACAATTCTTGCCTTTTAACGATTCGACGGTTCGATAGAAACTCGGCACAAACTCTCGGAGGTTTTCGCTCGATCCCCGAATCGACGTCCTCTCAAGGTAATTCTCCACCGTTTCGTTCGGAATAAAGAGCTTTTGCGGGCACACCGCAAACAGGTCCCGTCGGATCGTCTCCATATCGAGCTCTTCATATGGCA
>CABRZJ010000053.1:0-12237 GCA_902475425.1 uncultured Collinsella sp. | reverse complement strand
ACCTGGCACTTTCCCTGCCGCTCTACGGCGTGGTCGTGCTGATGCAGAAGAGCTTCTCTGCCTTGCTCGACATGAAGCCCTATAGCCGCTATTGCTTGTATTCCGCCATCGGCCAGGCCGGCTCGGTTCTGCTGTTTGGCGTTGTGCTGGGCTTCGGTATGCCGGCAATCGCGCTTTCGTATGTCGTCGACTACGTGATCTTGGTCGGTTGCTCGCTGTGGTGGCTGCGTCGTCGTCTGCGTGGTCTTCAGGTCAAATCTATCCTGCATGGCGGTTTCTTTGGTCTTTTGCTCGGTGGCCTGGGTGCTGCCGCAGGCGCCGGCGTCATGTGGGCGCTTGAGCACTTTGTCGGGGCACTTGGCGGCTCGATTCTGATTACTCTTGGCTACGTTTGCGTTGCGGGTGTCGTCTCGCTTGCTGTTACCTTTGGCCTTGCCGTCGTCCTTAAGATGCCCGAGGTCTCGGCGCTGATTCGTCGCAAGTAGGTGCGCGTGGCCGGTCACGACAACATTCCAACGCTTGCCGAGCAGGTTTCGCGCGTTCCCACGCAGCCCGGCTGCTACCTTTGGAAAGACGCCAAGGGCGATGTCATCTACGTGGGCAAGGCGAAAAACCTGCGCGCCCGTATGCGTCAGTACGTGACGCTGCAGGACGAGCGCCAGAAGATCCCGCTGATGATGCAGTTGGTGGCGAGCTTTGACTATATCGTGGTGGAGACCGAGCACGAGGCGTTGGTGCTCGAGCGCAATTTGATTGGTCAGTACCATCCGTACTTTAACGTCGACCTCAAGGATGACAAGAGCTACCCCTTTATCGCCATTACAAAGGGCGACCTGTATCCCGCTATCAAATACACGCGTGAGCGTCATAAGCCGGGAACGCGCTATTTTGGACCTTATACCGATAGCCGCGCCGCACGTGAGACGATAGATACGCTGCGCAAGGTTATCCCCATCTGCTCCGCATCCTGTGCGGAGTGGCGTCGTTGTCGCCGTATCGTCGAGTCCCACAAGGGCGAGGAAGACATCGCCAATATGATTTGCGCGCAAAACGGGCGCCCCTGCTTCGACTATCATGTCGGGCGCGGCCCGGGTGCGTGTGTCGGCGCGATTTCCCCGGCAGACTATGCCAAGAACGTCAAACGTGTCGAACGTTTTTTGTCGGGCCATCGCAAGGACGTCGTCGACGAGCTGACATCCGAGATGACGGAGGCCGCCAAGGCGCTCGATTTTGAGCGCGCCGCCCGCGTCAAACGTCGTTTGGAGGTCATCAGGGGTCTGGACGACCGTCAGCAAGTCGTTTTTCCCTCCAGTGTCGATATCGATGTCATCGGTTTCTATCGCGAGGAGACCATCTCCGCCGCTTGCGTCTTCGTCGTTCGCGAGGGCCGAACAGTTCGCACCTGCGAGTTCATTCTCGACAAGGGTCTTGATGTTGACGAGGAAGAGCTCCAGTCGGGCTTTCTTAAGCGTTATTACGACGAGACGGCTGATATTCCAGCTGAGGTCAACCTTTCCGTCGAGCTTGAGGATGCGGAGGCGCTGGGGGAGTGGCTTGCGGGCAAGCGTGAGCGTTCCTGCCATCTCCATAGGCCGCAGCGTGGCGAAAAGCACCGTCTACTCGATATGGCATCCAAAAATGCGCGCCATGCCCTCATGCGCTACATGATGCGAACGGGGTACGCTGACGACCGCACCAATCAAGCGCTCCTGGAGCTCGAAAGTGCGTTGGCGCTGCCATCGCCGCCGTTGCGTATCGAGTGCTTCGATATCTCTACACTGCATGGCACCTTTACGGTCGCCTCGATGGTGGTGTTTACCAACGGGCGCGCCGACAAGAGCCAGTATCGTCGTTTTAAAATCCAGGCCGAATTGGACGAGGCAAACGACTTCGTGTCGATGTCCGAGGTTTTGGGACGACGTTATGCTCCCGAGCGCATGGCCGACGAGCGCTTTGGCTCGCGCCCCGATTTGCTCGTTGTCGATGGCGGTAAGCCGCAATTGACCGCTGCGATCAAGCAACTTGAGGCTCTTGGGCTCGATATACCAGTTTGTGGCTTGGCAAAGGCCGATGAGGAGGTTTTCGTGCCTTGGGACGAGACTCCCGTCGTGCTGCCGACCGGGTCCGCGTCGCTCTATCTAATTAAACAGGTGCGCGATGAATCGCACCGTTTTGCCATCACGTTCCATCGCGAATTGCGCGATAAAGCCATGACGGTTTCGGTACTCGATGACGTTCCAGGCGTGGGACCCACCAGAAAACGTGCCCTTATGCGCCATTTTGGCTCGATGAAGCGTTTGCGCGCGGCGAGCGAGCAAGAGATCGCGGAAGTTCGAGGCATTCCTGCCGATGTCGCCAAAGCGGTTCACGAGGCGCTCGTTGCATGGAATGCCGAGCGCGCCGAGGCGGCGGCAAAGCAATCCGAAAACTAAACACGCCTCTAAACAACTGATATACATGATTGCGTGATTTTCAATCATTTATTTCACGGCGATTACCAGCCGATTTCGGGTTTAATTAACGCTAAAACGTTTGACTAGCCATGGTGAACAACCCTGCTATCCTGCGGGTTGACGAAGACTGATATCTCACCTCGTCGATACATACTGTCTGGCGAATCGTTTGTCAATGAATTCGGTGAACGGTAGCAAATACCGTTCAAGCGTATGTATGTATCGGTCGCCGAGCGCGGCGCCTCAGTTGGGTTCGTCGGTAGGTAAGGTATATATCGTCCGCAAGTTGCGCGGGGGCACGTCTAGGCGCTCCCGGGTAAGATTCTCTATTGATAGGAGAAGACATGGCCATCATCAACAAGGGTATGTCCAGGCGTTCGTTCCTCGGCCTCACCGGCAGCGTCGCTGCTGTCGCAGGGCTTGGTCTCACCGGCTGCGGTGGCAGCTCTAGCGACGAGGGTTCCGCTTCCGGTTCCACCGATTCCGCCAACCGTGGCGGCGGCGTGATCACCGCTGGTTCCGCTTACGCTCCGTCCAGCTTCGATCCCGCCAGCACCGGCTCCGCTGTGGGCCTGGGTGCTAACTGGCACGTCGTCGAGGGCCTCTACGGCATCGATTACCACGACTACAGCACCTTCAAAGAGCTCGCCACCGACGATCCCAAGTCTGTGGACGACACCACTTTCGAGGTCACCATCCGCAAGGGCGCCAAGTTCTCCGATGGCACCGAGGTCACCGCTGACGATGTCGTTGCCTCCTACACCGCTTGCGCCGCTTCCGCTACCTATGCTCCGTTCTTCCAGCCCTTCGAGTCCATCGAGGCCAAGGACGCCAGCACCGTGACGGTCAAGACCAAGGTCCCCAACTTCTCCCTGCTCAAGGATCGTCTGGCCATCGTCCGCGTTACCCCGGCCACCCAGACCGAGGAGGATCGCGCCAAGCAGCCGATCGGCTCCGGCCCCTGGATGTACGACTCTATCTCCGATACCGAGATCACCCTGGTTCCCAACCCCGAGTACAACGGTGAGTATGCTGCCGAGGATAAGAAGATCCAGTACAGCATCCTGACCGACCCCACCGCTCGCGTTACCGCTCAGCAGGAGGGCTCCACGCTCGTTATGGAGCTCGTTACCGCTGACGCCGTCGACCAGCTCGAGAGCGCCGGCTGCAAGATCGATAACGTTCAGGGTTTCGGCACCCGCTTCATCATGTTCAACGTCGCCAAGGAGCCTTGGAACAACGTCAAGGTCCGTCAGGCTGTCATGTATGCGCTCGACACCGAGAAGATGGTCAGCAACACCTTCGCCGGCCTTGCCACCGCTGCCAGCTGCTACCTGCCCAAGAGCTTCACCAACTATCATGAGGCTTCCACGGTGTACAAGACCGACGCCAAGAAGGCTAAGAAGCTCATCGAGGAGTCTGGCATCACCCCGGGTGCCATCACCCTGCGCACCACCGACAACGAGCAGATTAAGGGCATGGCCGCCCAGGTCAAGAATGACCTCGACGCTCTCGGCTTCGATGTGACCATCCAGACCGATACCTCGCCGGCCACCTACGCTGCCATCGACGGCGGCGAGGCCTACGATATCCTCCTTGCCCCTGGCGATCCTTCCTGCTTCGGCGCCGACCCCGACCTGCTGCTCAACTGGTGGTACGGCGACAACGTCTGGATGCAGACCCGTTGCCCGTGGAAGGAGTCCGCTGAGTGGCAGAAGCTCCACGGTCTCATGGACGAGGCTCTTGCCGCTGAGGGCGATGAGCAGCAGAAGAAGTGGAACGAGTGCTTCGACATCATTGCCGACAACGCCGTTCTGTACCCCGTTGTCCACGTCAAGACCGTCTCCGCTTCCTGGGACGATCCGTCCACTGCGCCCAACGGCGAGGCCCTCGATGGCTTCAAGGGCATCGGTACGACGAGCATGTCCTTCAGGGGCGTTGCGACCGTCAAGGCGTAAGACTCGCTTGAGTCTGTATGCAGGATGTCGGTCGTTGGGACCGTATCCTCATAGTTGAAATAAAGACCCGGGCGACCTCGATGTCGCTCGGGTCTTGTAATGAGTATCCGTACTCATATACCAGTTGGTCCTACCGACAAAAGAAAGGGGAGAGAACGTGAACAACTTGCTACGTTTGATTGGAAGGCGTCTTGTGGCGCTGCCGATCATGGCATTGGGCGTCACCGTCCTGGTGTTCTTCCTTATGTCGTTCTCCAAGACCGACCCCGCCTACACGGCGTTGGGTGACGGTGCCTCGCCCGAGGCGGTTGCCGAGTACCATGAGAAGTATGGTCTGGACGACCCCTGGCCCGTGCGCTACGTGCGCTATATGGGCGATTTGATCCATGGTGACATGGGCACCTATGGTGCTGCTCGCAACTCCGTTGCCAAGCGCATCTCCACGGCCCTGCCCGTCACGATGCAGCTGACCTTCATCGGCCTTGCCATCGGTGCGGTCGTTTCGTTTTTACTCGGCGTCATCGCGGCACTGTATCGCGACAAATGGCCGGACCAAGTGATCCGCGTCTTTTCCATCGCCGGCTTGGCAACCCCGTCGTTCTGGCTTGCCGTTCTGTTGATCCTGCTGTTCTCTTCCTACCTTAAGGTGCTTCCGGCATCGGGTGCTCTGCCTCACTTCACCACGAATCCGGCTGGCTATCTGGGACGTATGATCATGCCCGCTATCGCCTTGGCATTTCCGCTGACGGGCCAGATGACTCGTATCGTGCGTACCGCCATGGTCGAGGAGCTCGATAAGGACTATGTCCGTATGGCTCGCGGCGCCGGCGTTCCCGAGAAGGTCGTCGTCGGCATCAACGTTTTGCGCAACGCACTGATCACCCCGGTCACCACCCTCGGTCTTAAGATCGGCTACCTCATGGGCGGTGCTGTCGTCATCGAGGTCATCTTCAACCTCCCCGGCATGGGTACTGCGATTCTGCAGGGCGTTCAGGGCAACGAGGCGAACCTGGTTCAGGGCGTCGTCATCGTCGTTGCTCTTGCCTTCATCATCATCAACATCGTGGTTGACATGCTCTACCTGCTCATCAACCCGCGCATCAGGACGGTGTAGATTATGGTAAAGATTCGAGAGAAGCAAACCGAGCAGCTCGAGAAAGCTGCCTCCAAGGGGCTCAAGCTCGGTGGCTGGAAGAAGATGACGCTGTCTTCTAAGATTGCCGCCGTCGTGCTGGTGCTGGTCGCCCTGACCGCGATTCTGGCGCCCCTTCTTGCCCCCTATAGCCCGGTCGAGATCTTTACGGCTCGCCAGGCTCCCGGCAATGGATTTATCTTCGGTACCGACGATAAGGGCCGCGACATCCTGTCGCGTATGCTTTACGGTGGCCGTTACTCGCTGATCATCGGCTTCGGTGCTACCGCCATGGCTCTGGTTTGCGGTTCGGTCGTGGGCGCCCTCGCGGCGGTTTCGCGCAAGTCCGTTTCCGAGGCGATCATGCGCATCCTGGACATCATCATGTCCATCCCGGGCATCGCCCTCGCGGCCGTCTTCGTCTCCATCCTGGGCAATTCCGTGCCGTCAATCATCTTCGCCATCGGCTTTATGTACACTCCGCAGATTGCCCGTATCGTGCGCGCCAACATTGTGTCCGAGTACGGCGAGGACTATGTCCGCGCGGTCATCGTTTCCGGCGCCAAGGCTCCGTGGATTTTGATCAAGCATGTTCTGCGTAACTGCATCGCCCCGATTATGGTCTTCACCGTTACCCTGGTCGCCGACGCCATCATCTTCGAGGCCTCGCTGACCTTCATCGGCGCTGGTATCCAGGAGCCCACCGCTACCTGGGGCAACATCCTCGCTGACGCTCGCGGTGGCGTGCTTGCCGGCCGTTGGTGGCAGGCACTGTTCCCGGGCCTGGCCATCATGATCACCTGCCTGGCACTCAACATCCTCTCCGAGGGCATTACTGACGCCATGGCCGCTGCTCCCTCCGCTGCCCTGGATCCGACCGACTCCTCCAAGCGCCGTGAGGCCGACCTGCTGGTCTCCGACCCCGTTCGCGCTTACAAGGAGCAGGCTCAGTCCCTGTCCGCCCGTCTTGGCGCTCTGCGTGATGTCGAACTCAAGCGTAACGACCGCCATGTGCCCGATGAGTCCGTTGAGCCGATCCTTTCGGTCCGTGATTTCTGCATCCAGTTTGAGCACCACGGTGACATCAACGTCGTCGACCACGTCAACTTCGATGTCCGTCCCGGCCAGACCATGGGCCTGGTAGGCGAGTCCGGCTGCGGTAAGTCCATCACCACGCTGGCCATCATGGGCCTGACCGACGATGACGAGCATCTTTCCGGTGAGGTTCTTTGGGAGGGCCGCGACCTGCTCAAGATGAGCAAGAAGGAGTGGTTCGGCCTGCGCGGTACCGATATCGCTATGGTCTATCAGGACGCCCTGTCCTCGCTCAACCCCTCCATGCTCATTTCCGCCCAGATGAAGCAGCTCACCAAGCGCGGCGGCACCCGTAGTGCCGAGGAGCTCCTAGAGCTCGTGGGCCTCGACCCCAAGCGCACGCTCGAGAGCTATCCGCATGAGCTTTCCGGTGGTCAGCGTCAGCGCGTTCTGATCGCTATGGCCCTTACCCGCGACCCCAAGCTGGTCATCTGCGACGAGCCCACGACCGCTCTGGACGTAACTGTCCAGAAGCAGGTCATCAAGCTGCTCAACGATCTTCAGGCCAAGCTCGGCTTTGCTATGATCTTCGTTTCGCACGACCTGGCACTGGTCGCAGAGGTCGCTCATAACATCACGGTTATGTACGCTGGCCAGGTTATCGAGCAGGCGCCCACCAAGGAGCTGCTCACCAACCCGATCCACGAGTACACTCGCGGTCTTCTGGGTTCCGTCCTGTCCATCGAGAGCGGTTCGGGCCGCCTGCACCAGGTGCCCGGCGCCGTTCCGAGCCCGCGCGATTTCCCCAAGGGCGATCGCTTCGCACCTCGCTCGAGCCATCCGCGCATTGGCCTGGACACCCGTCCGGTTTTCAAGCGCGTGCCCGGCACCGAGCACTTCTATTCCGAGCTCCCCGATGAGGTGCTCAAGGCAAATGGTTTGACCCCTCACGCGGAGGTGATGTAGATGAGCGAGACCGCAGTCAACGGCGTCGAGCCGATCATCTTCCTTGATGACGTCCACGTCACCTTTAGGACCCGTACCGGCTCGATTCTGCACCCCAACCTGGTTCACGCCGTCCAGGGTGTAACGATTAAGCTCATGCCCGGACAGACCATCGGCATCGTCGGCGAGTCCGGTTGCGGAAAGTCCACCACCGCCAACGTCATGTGCGGCCTGCAGGCCCCCACGAGCGGCAAGGTCTACTTTAAGGGCAAGGACGTTACCAAACGTACCGCTGAGGACCGTCGCCACATGGGTCGCGTCATCTCGGTCGTGTTCCAGAACCCGGCCACGGCGCTCAACCCCCGCATGGTCGTTCGTGAGCAACTGCTCGACCCCATGCGCGTCCACAACCTGGGTACCGAGGCCGAGCAGGAGAAGCGCGTCAAGGAGCTCTTGGAGCTCACCGGTCTGCCCAGCTCTGCCGCCGAGGTTCTTCCCGGCCAGCTTTCGGGCGGCCAGCGCCAGCGCGTCGCAATTGCCCGTGCCCTGTCGCTGAACCCCGATGCCATCATCGCCGACGAGCCCACCTCGGCTCTGGACGTTTCGGTCCGCGCGCAGATTCTGAACCTGTTGACCGACCTTAAAAAGGAGCTCGGCCTGGCCATGGTGTTCATCAGCCATGACATCCAGACGGTCCGCTATATCTCTGACGACATCATCGTTATGAATGGCGGCAAGATCGTCGAGCAGGGCGAGGCCAAGCAGGTTTTCCAGCACCCTCAGGACCCCTACACCAAGATGCTGCTCGGCGCTGCGCCGTCGCTGCTGCATCCCAAGCTCGGCGAGTAGCCTCGCTTTCCCTCCCGTGCGCCCGGTTCCCTTACCGGGCGCACCTCCGTTGCGATTTCGAAAGGTTGGGTTCACGAGCCATGCCAAGTGCTCAGGAGCTACAACAGCAATTTGGTGAATATCGAGGCGCTATGCCCCGTCCATCGGATTTCGATTTCTTTTGGAAGGACCGCATGGCCGAGGCCGACGCCGTCGAGCTCGATTATGCGATTGAGGCGGCTTCGGTTGCGGATTCCGCGACCTGTCGGTTTTTCGACCTCTGGTATACCGGCATGTGTGGTGCACGCCTGCATGCCAAGTACCTTAAACCTGTCTCGGACGAGCACGTGCCATTGGTACTTCAGTTCCATGGATATCCGGGTGCGAGCCGCAGCTGGTTTGAGCAAGCGTCGTTTGCGGGCATGGGCATGGCGCTCATTGCTCTCGATTGTCCTGGCCAAGGAGGCCCCTCCGAGGACATTGGTGGATTTGAGGGCACGACGGTCGCGGGCCATATCGTCGCCGGTATCGACGGCGACCCAGCCAACCTCTACTATGTCCGCCTACATCAGGATATCCGCATTCTGTGCCGTATCGTTCGCGAGCTCGAGGGCATCGATCTTGCCCGTGTGTTTGTGAACGGCGCGTCGCAGGGCGGCGGTTTGGGCATTGCGACCTGCGCGCTTAACAGCGAGCTCATCAATCGCGCCGCCATCCTCTATCCCTTCTTATCGGATTTCCGCCTGGTCTGGGATTTGGATGCCGACGACATTGCCTACGAGGGTCTGCGCTACTGGTCTCGCTGGTTTGACGAGGACTCGACTCGTATCGAGGAAGCCTATGCCAAGCTGGCGTACTTCGATTCCAAGAACTTTGCCCCCATGGTCAAATGCCCCGTGCTGTTTGGCACGGGCACAGCCGATATCGTCTGCCCGCCGGCGACGCAGTTTGCGGTCTACAACAACCTGACCTGTGAAAAGCGTCATGAGTTCTTTGAAGGTTTTGGCCACGAGGAGATTCAGGACTTTGATGATCTGATCATTTCGTTTTTCTGCGAGGGAGGGGAGGCTCATGTCTAAGTGCGAGAGCAATGTTGACGAGCTGATAGTCCCCGGGCTCGTGGGAATTCCTGGAACGGTTTCGTCAAGGCTCGCAGAATATCGGGACTGGCACGGTGATGTCCAAGCAGATGTTTCTGATTTAGAGACATGCGCTTCGAATCTTGAGATTCAAGGCCTGGCCATTACGGCGATTGACTTTGCTAACCCCTGCGCCCGTTACTCGGAGGTTTCCTTTGAGCTCGGTGACGATGCGGTCCACGCTCGTTTGATTGAGCCTGTTGGTCGTGCCCGAGTATCTGAGCGCGTGCCGCTGTGCCTGATGTTCCACGACGTCGATCGGCCTGTGCGTGGCTGGCATCACATGACGAGATTTGCCGCTATGGGGTATGCCGTGCTTGCACTGGACGATGAGGTGATTGGACTCAGTGATCTGCGGCAGGGGATTACCTCGCCTGCTTTTGTCAGGCGCGTCCGTTGGGGCTGCGCGTTGGCGAAGGTCGCGCGCAATCTTGATGGCGTGGACCCCGATCGCATTTTTGCGTGGGGCGAGGGCCTTGGCGGCGGTGTCGCGCTGGCGGTTTCTGCTCTGGACGAGCGGGGCCTTGCCTGCACGGCGGTTGCCAATCCAATTCCCGTCGGCCTCGAGGCACTGTCGTCTCGGGTGCGCGGATCGGTGCTCATGGGCACATCGCTTATGGATACCGTGAGCGATCCCAAGGGCCAGCTTGCCGTTTTCAACGGTCTTGAGTGTGACCGGAGGCATATCATTTATGCCAAATACGCTCATGAGCGCATCAATGCGTTCGAAAACGAAGTCGTCGACTTCTTTAACCAAACGTTCTACCCGTGTTCTTTGGCCTAGACGGCCTGGACACTGCCAACAAGAGTGGGCGGCATAGGGCCGCCCGCCAGACAACTAAGGAGATTCTTGTGGCAACTCAGAAATTCACCGGCGTTATCCCTCCCGTCGTTGTTCCCGATACCGAAGATCACCAGCTCGATGTTGCCTCCTTTGAGCGCAGCATCAACCGTATGATCGATGCCGGCGTCGATGGCCTGTTCTTCCTGGGCTCCTCGGGCGAGGTCGTCTTCTCCACCGACGAGCGCCGTCGTCAGATCATCGCCGAGGCCGTGCGTATTGTCGACCACCGCGTGCCCGTTCTGGTCGGCATCATCGATACCGAGACCGAGCGCATGATCGAGCACGGTAAGGTCGCTCAGGAGCTGGGCGCCGATGCGCTTGTCGCTACCTGCCCGTTCTATGCCCTGCAGGGCATGACCGAGGTCGAGGAGCACTTCCGCATCCTGCACGAGGAGCTCGACCTGCCCATCTTCGCTTACGACATCCCCGTGTGCGTCCACACCAAGCTTCCCTGGAAGCTTCTCGCCAAGCTCGGCGCCGAGGGCGTTCTGGCTGGCGTTAAGGACTCCTCTGGTGATGACATCTCGTTCCGCTACCTCGTTCAGGAGAACGAGAAGAACGGCCATCCGATGAGCATCCTCACCGGTCACGAGGTCGTTGTCGACGGCGCTTACCTCGGTGGCGCCGACGGTTCTGTCCCGGGTCTCGCTAACGTTGAGCCCGAGGGCTACGTGCGCCAGTGGAAGGCCGCTCAGGCCGGCGACTGGGCTACCGTCAAGGCCGAGCAGGATCGCCTCAACGAGATCTCCCACATCTGGGATGTCACCTCGGGCGTTCAGGGCTATGCCGGCGGCGTTGGTGCCTTCAAGACCGCTATGAATCTCATGGGCATCTTCGACAGCCCGACCATGCCGCGCCCGGTGAAGGCCATGACCGGCGAGAACGTCGAGGCGATTAAGAAGGTCCTCCAGGACAACGGTCTCCTGTAAAGCTTCCCCAGGCACCCGATCTTGGGGCTCAAGTGGTCGGGCGTGACCCATTAGGTCAACGCCCGACCACTTTCACCCCAACCTTGGGCACCTGGAAAACCTTTACCGCGCTGTGGTGGCTAGCCTGACGGCGCATTTCCTGTAGTTGTTTTTATCTCCTAAGGAGAGCGACATGGAGAACAAGTACGTTTGCTCCGTCGATATCGGCGGCACCAAGATTGCGACTGCCATTATGGAGTATCCGGCTAACGGCAGCGTGCCCCATCCGGTCTTTGAAGCTGAGGTTCCCACCGAGGCCCAAGAGGGCGGCGAGGCCGTCTTCCAGCGTATCGAGGCGTCCATCAAGGCCGCTCTAGAGGCGAATCCCGATGTCGAGGTCCTCGGTGTCGGTATCGGTGCCGCCGGCGTCGTCGATCCCAAGACGGGCGCCATCGCGTATGCCAACGAGATCATGCCCGGCTGGTCCGGCGTTCAGTTGGGGCCGCGCCTGCGCGAGGACCTTGGTCTCCCCGTTGCCGTGGTGGGCGACGTGCAGGCTCATGCTCTGGGCGAGGCCCACTGGGGTGTCGGCAAGGGCAAGTTCTCCGTTTTGTGTCTGGGCATCGGTACGGGCATCGGCGGCGCATATGTCGAGAACGGCCGCGTGATGCAGGGCTTCCATGGTGCTGCCGGCCATATGGGCCATATCGAGTGTTCGGCTGCTGCCGGAATTCCCTGCGCCTGTGGTCGTTCTGGCCATCTTGAGTCGGTAGCCTCGGGCACCTCGATTGGCCGTATGTACGACGAGCGCTTCGGTCGAGTTGACCCCAGCCGTCCTTCGGTCGGTCGCGATGTGAACGACCTGTGCCGTGCGGGCGACGCAAAGGCGACCGAGGTCATCCATGACGCCGGCTTTGCGCTGGGCGCCAGCTTGGGCTCGCTTGCCAACATCTTGGATCCCGAGGTCATCGTGCTTTCGGGAGGCGTGATTCACC
>CABRZJ010000052.1:0-12353 GCA_902475425.1 uncultured Collinsella sp. | reverse complement strand
AGCCGTCGACATCGCCCTGAGCGGGCTGATGTAGGGTAGGTAAAATGGGACGGGGCTAAAAGACTGGTCTGAAACGTTTGATACCAGTCTTTTTAGCCCCGTCCCAAATGAACTGCTTCTAAGTTGCGGTGGAATAGGGATTGATTGGCGGCTAATTAGCCAAAAACAGTCCCTATTCCACCGCAACTGATGTGGGCGTCCCTAGTGAGTTGGCTGGTAGCGGGGGCAGTAGCTGATGGCGATGGCATCGACGCCTACGTGGGTGGCGATGGTGCAGCCGATGGGGCCGGTGCCGGCGTCTACGTAGTCCTGGCCCGCGAGCGCCTCGTTGACAAGTTCCTGCTCCTCGGCGGCGCCGGTCGTGAGCACGCGCACGCTTGAGCCCGGGTGCTCGTCCAAAAACGCGAGGCAATCTGCCATGGTGTTGGCAACGATGCGCTTGGCGCCGCGGCCCTTTTTGATTGCCTTGATCTCGCCCGATTTCCACTCCGGCGAAACGGCCAGGCGAATGTTGAGCATCTGCGTGAGCTGGCCGGCGAGCTTGGGCGCGCGGCCGTTCTTGACCAGGTTCTCGAGCGTGCGCGGAATCAGTAGCAGATGGGCGTCGGGCAGCGTCGCGCGGATCCGCGCCTCGGTCTCGTCTAGGCTGCGGCCGTCCTCGCGCATGGCGAGCGCGTACTCCACCAGCAGGCCCTCGGCGCCCGAGCCGGTGCGCGAGTCGATGCAGCGCACGTCGAGTTCGTGCGTTTCGGCCGTCAGGCTGGCGTTGGCATAGCAGGCGGACCACTCGCTGCACAGCGAGATAAAGATGGCGCTGTCGTGGCCGTCGGCGAGCACGCGATCAAAGAGCGCCTTGAACTCGCCGGCGCTCGGCTGCGAGGTGTGCGGCAGTTGCTCGGAGCCGGCCATGCGCGCGACGTATTCCTCGGCGGTAATCTGCACCTGGTCGAGCAGGTCCTCGCCCTCGATAATCACATGCAGCGGAATCACGTAAATGCCGAGCTCTTGAGCGTGGGCGGGGGAGATGTCCGACGTGGAGTCGGTTATGATGGCAAAAGACATAATTGCACCTTTCGTTGGGGCGCTTGCGCGCCGCCTTCTGAGAGCAAAGTGCGACAAGTATAGTAGAGTCGTTCCACATTACTAGGTTCAATTGTTGAATAGTCAACAGTTTGAAGTGTCGGTGTGGAAATCGTCAACTGGGGAAGAGGAATGCCGATGGAGGCGTTGGAGATAGGCAAACGGCCGGTCGTGTTGTTCGATTTTGACGGCACGGTGGCAGATACGGGCCGGGCAGTGATGACCTCGACGCGCAAGACGCTGGCTGCGCGCGGGTTTTCGGAGGCGCAGATGGGTGATCTGCGCCGTATGATCGGGCCGCCCCTGTGGAAGAGCTTTCACGACTTTTACGGCTTTTCCCGCGAGGAGTCGCTTGTGGTGGCCGACGAGTACCGCGCCTTTTTTGATGAGCTGGGGCCGGAGGAGTACCCCGTGTTCGATGGGGTCCCCGAGCTGCTGGATGGGTTGGCCGCCCAGGGCAAGCGTATGGCCGTGGCGACGTCTCGCATGGAGGCGAAGTGCATCGATATGGTTCATGAGCTGGGGCTTTGCCAGTTCGAAGCTGTGGTTGGCATGAATCCGCCGCAGGGACGCGAGACCAAGGCCGATTCGGTTCGCGATACCCTGGCGGCGCTCGGCGCGACGGCCGACGATGCCGTGATGATCGGCGATCGCTTTAACGATGTGGAGGGCGCGCACGCGATGGGCGTGCCGTGCATCGGCATCTATTCGGGCGCGGCAGCGCCGGGGGAGCACGAGGCCGCGGGCGCCGATGCGGTGGTGCACTCGGTGGCCGAGCTTGCTAAACTTTTCGCTATCTAATAGACGTAATGTGAGGGGCGGGCGTACCCGTCGCTCATTGGTAAGGAGGTCGTCCATGAATCAGGTGGAGCAGAGCGTTACCGAGTATGTCGACGAGGTCTGGGAAGATGTCGTTGCCGATATCGAACAGCTGGTGAGCTATCCGTCCGTGGCCGTTGCTGCCAATGCGGAGCTCGGTGCGCCGTTTGGCCGCCCGGTCCGTGATGCGCTCGATTGCGCGCTCGGCATTGCGCAAAAGCTCGGCTATCAGACGAGCGGCGACGAGGGCTATGTGGGAATCGCCGATATCCCGGGTCGCGGCGACAAGCAGCTCGCGACCATCTGCCACGTGGACGTGGTGCCCGCCGGCCCCGGCTGGAACACCGACCCGTTTGCGATGGAGCGTCGCGAGGGCTGGCTGCTCGGCCGTGGCGTGATCGACGACAAGGGTCCGGCCGTGCTGTCGCTCTACGCCGGCGCCTACCTGCTCAAGCACGGCATTGTTCCGCGCTACACCTTCCGCGCGCTGCTGGGCTGCGATGAGGAAGTGGGCATGTCCGACGTTCACCATTATCTGGAGAACAACGCAGACCCCGACTTTTTGTTTACGCCCGATGCCGAGTTCCCGGTCTGCAATGCTGAGAAGGGCCAGTTTGGGGCGACGTTCGTGAGCCCCAAGATCGACGGCGGGCGCATTGTGTCCTGGAGCGGTGCCGAGGCGAGCAACGCCATTCCGTCGCAGTCTATCTGCGAGCTCGCGATTGCCGCCGATGAGCTGCCGGCGCCGGTCGAGAACGCCGACCGCCTTGAGATCACGACACTCGATAACGGGCATGCGCAGATTTTTGCCCACGGCATTGGCGGTCATGCCTCGATGCCTGAGGGCACTATCAACGCTGTCGGCCTGATCGTGGCGTATCTGCGCGAGGCCGAGGACGCGTTTGGCGCCCGTGACAAGCGCCTGTTGACGCCCGCCGAGCACGAGTTTGTCAAGTTTTTGGCCTTTGTGCATGCGGACGCCTATGGCCGCGGCCTGGGTATCGATGCGACGAGTCCGGCGTTTGGCCCGCTTACCTGCAACGCTGGCGTCATCCGCGTGGCGGATGGCCATATCGAGCAGGTCATCGACGTGCGCTTCCCCGACAGCACGAGTGCCGATACCATCCGCGAGCAGCTCGATCCGCTCGTGGGCCGTTTCGGCGTGACGTGCCAGCTGGGTCGCGCGAAGGTGCCGTTCTCGGTCTCTGCCGATGATCCGGCCGTGAAGGCGCTGATTGACACCTATAACGAGTTCACCGGCAAGCATGCCGAACCCTTTGCCATGGGCGGTGGCACGTACGCACGCAACTTTGCCCGCGCCGTCTCGTTTGGCCCCGAAGAGACCGGCCTTGAGCTGCCCGAGTGGGGCGGCCAGATGCACGGTCCCAACGAGTGCGCCAACGAAGAGCAGCTCAAGCAAGCGCTCAAGATCTATATTGTTGCGATCCTTCGTTTGAATGAATTAGAGCTTTAAGGTTTCGCGGTTTCCCAATCTAAGTTGCGGTGGAATAGTTCCTAGAATGGGCCATTTGATGGCCAAGCAGGAACTATTTCACCCCCAACTTTGTTTTTATTGGTGTAAAAGGTGCGCCATGTTCGGCGCTGGATTGTTATCCGTTTGTAAAGGCTGGGCAGAGCTTGCGGTAAGGGTCTATCAAATGACCGTAAGAAACCGCAGTTGGCGCGGGCGCTGCCCGGTCGGGGTCGTATCTTTCCAAACAGCAAAGCGGGCAGGGTGCCCGCGATTCGCATGTATGAAAGGAAGATCATGCTCGATTAGGCTTATTCTCGTCGTCAGTTCCTCGGCCTCGCTGGTGGTCTTGCCAGCATCGTCGGTCTCGGTCTCGTTGGTTGCGGCGGCTCTGGCGCATCCGACGCCGCCGACAAGGGTAGCGCCGCTGCTGCCGAGTCCGTCTCCGGCGAGGTGACCTACGACGGTGCCTCTTCGTTCCAGGCTCTCGTCGAGGCCGCTGCCGAGAAGTTCATGGACGCCAACCCCGATGTCTCCGTCTCCGGCTCGGGTAACGGTTCGGGCAAGGGCCTGACCGCTGTCGCCGCCGGCACCGTTGCCATCGGCAACTCCGACGTCTTCGCCGAGACCAAGCTTGAGGCCGATCAAGTCAAGAACCTCGTCGACCACGAGGTCGCCGTCGTGGGCATGGGCCCCGTCGTCTCCAAGAACGTCAAGGTCGACGACCTGTCCCTCGAGCAGCTCAAGGGTATCTTCTCCGGTCAGATTACCAACTGGAAGGAGGCCGGCGGCGACGACGCCACCATCGTCGTCCTCAACCGCAAGGCCGGCTCCGGCACCCGCGCCACCTTCGAGGCCGCCGTCTTTGGCGATGAGGCCGTCGACTTTAAGGGCGACGCCGAGCTCGACAAGTCCGGCGACGTCCAGACTCAGATGGGCAGCACCGATAACGCCATCTCCTACCTCGACTTCTCGCACTTCGATGACTCCAAGTTCAACGCCATCAAGGTCGAGGGCGTCGAGCCCAAGAGCAAGAATGTCACTGATGACTCCTTCAAGATCTGGGCTACCGAGCACATGTACTGCTCCAAGGACGCCGACGAGGCCACCAAGGCCTTCCTGGAGTTCATGCTTTCCGACGACGTCCAGGGCAAGCTCGTCGAGGAGCAGGGCTTCATTCCCGTCTCTGCCATGAAGGTCGTCAAGGACGCCAGCGGCAAGGTCTCCGCTAAATAAGTAATCGCCCCGGAAAGGTTTGCAATGGCAAAACAGCTGCCAAAGCGCGACCTTGAGAACGTAGGCCTGGGCGTCACGGGCGCGTGCGTAGCGCTCGTGACGCTTGTCGTTGCCGCGCTCATCTTTATGGTCGCCCAAAAGGGCCTCTCGGCTTTTTTCAAGGACGGCGTCTCGATCGTCGAGTTTTTTACCGGTACCAAGTGGGACCTGGCCAACACGGCCGAAAACGGCCTGCCCTACACTGGCGCCCTGCCCCTGATCGTCACCTCGTTTGCGGTCATGGTGCTCTCCACGCTCATCGCGCTGCCCATCGCCATCGGCTCTGCCATCTTTGCGGTCGAGATTAGCCCTAAGTTTGGTTCCAAGATCTTTCAGCCGCTTATTGAGCTTTTGACCGGTATTCCCTCGGTCGTCTTTGGCCTTATTGGCTTTCACGTGGTCGTCGGCCTTATGAAGAGCGTTTTCCATGTGAGCACGGGTCTGGGCATCTTGCCCGGCGCCATCGTGCTGGCCGTCATGATCCTGCCGACGATGACCACGCTTTCGGTCGATGGCCTGCGTGCCGTGCCCGACAGCTACCGTCAGGGCTCGCTCGCACTGGGCTACACCCGCTGGCAGACCATCTGGCACGTGGTGCTCAAGTCTGCCATGCCGTCGCTCATGACTGCGGTCATCCTGGGTATGACCCGCGCCTTTGGCGAGACGCTCGCCG
This sequence comes from uncultured Collinsella sp., assembly GCA_902475425.1. Lineage (GTDB taxonomy): Bacteria > Actinomycetota > Coriobacteriia > Coriobacteriales > Coriobacteriaceae > Collinsella. Next base: position 7,035 of record CABRZJ010000052.1, on the reverse strand, counting down.
TGCGCATGGTTATCGGCGGCATCGAGGCCATGCCGACGTCGCTGCTGTCGCCGGCGTCCACCATCACCACCACGCTCACCACGTCCATGGCGGTCTACGCCGAGGGCTCGGCCCAGGACGACGTCCTGTGGGCACTCGGTCTGCTGCTGATGGGCATGAGCCTCATCTTCATCCTGATCATCCATCTCATTGGCCGCAAGGGGGCGAAGGCTCGTGGCTAGCACGCGCATCCACATCGACGAGGCGAGGCTCGGGCGTGTCCAAAAGCAGGATCGCATCGCCACGGGCGTGCTGACGGCGATCGTCGCCATCGTCATGCTCATCGTCATCTCCATGGTGGCCTATATCCTGTTCGAGGGCATCTCGACGCTGTTCCAGCCGGGCTTTCTCACGAAGCCGTCGCGCGCCAACGGAACGCAGGGCGGCGTGCTCTACCAGCTGTTCGACTCGTTCTACCTGCTGCTGATCACTCTGATCATCTCGGTGCCCATCAGCCTGGGTGGCGCGGTCTTTTTGGTTGAGTACGCACCTGACGGACCCGTCCGCGACATTGCCTCCACCGCCATCGAGACGCTGTCCTCGCTGCCTTCCATCGTTGTCGGCATGTTCGGTTTTCTGGTGTTCTCGGTGCAGCTGGGCTGGAAGTACTCCATCATCTCCGGCGCCGTCGCGCTCACCATGTTCAATATCCCCATTCTGGTGCGCGTGATCCAGCAGGCGCTCGAGGACGTGCCGCAGGCCCAGCGCGATGCGTGCCTGGCCATGGGCCTCACCCGCTGGGAGGCCACGCTGCACATCCTGATTCCCGAGGCCATGCCCGCTATCGTGACCGGCATCGTGCTTTCGGCCGGCCGCGTCTTTGGCGAGGCCGCGGCGCTGCTCTTTACCTCGGGCATGAGCTCGCCGGTTCGCCTCAACTTCTTGAGCCTTAACCTGTCGAGCCCTACTTGCGCCTGGAACGTGTTCCGCCCCGGTGAGTCGCTCGCCGTGCATATCTACAAGATCTATGGCGAAGGCAGCCCCGAGGCCCAGCAGATCGTTTGGGGTACCGCGGCACTGCTGATGATTTGCGTGCTGCTGTTTAACGTAATCGCCCGCATTGTGGGCAAGCAACTGGCAAGGAAGATGACGGCCGAATGAGCGAGATGAATGTAACGCCCGCAACCGAAGCGGCATCGTCCGACACCCGGGACTTCCTGTCGAGCGTGGGGGAGAGCGAGAAGCGCGTGCGCGTGAGCGGCAAGGCCGTGAGCGACGAGGTTGTGCTCTCCACCAAGGACGTCAACGTGTACTATGGCGACCACCATGCACTGCACAATACGTCGCTCGACTTCCACAAGGGCGAGATCACGGCGCTCATCGGGCCTTCGGGCTGCGGTAAGTCGACCTTCTTGCGTAGCCTCAACCTTATGAATCGCGAGATTCGCGGCTGCCGCGTGGAGGGCGAGATCAACTATCGCGGGCGCAACGTGAACACCAAGACCGAAAACACCTACGATCTGCGCCGTTCCATTGGCATGGTGTTCCAGCAGCCCAACCCGTTCCGCAAGTCCATTCGCGACAACATCACGTTTGCGCCCAAGCGCCACGGCATCACCGACCGTGACGAGCTCGACCGCATGGTCGAGGAGAGCCTGCGCGGCGCGGCGCTGTGGGACGAGGTCAAGGACAAGCTCGACAAGAGCGCCCATGCGCTTTCGGGCGGTCAGCAGCAGCGCCTGTGCATCGCGCGCACGCTGGCGCTCAACCCCGACGTGATCTTGTTCGACGAGCCCTGCTCGGCGCTCGACCCCATCTCGACGCTGGCGATCGAGGACCTCATGTCGTCGATCGTTGCCGACCGCGCCATCGTCATCGTGACGCACAACATGGAGCAGGCGTCGCGTGTGTCCAACCGCACGGCGTTCTTCTACATGGGCGATATGGTCGAGTACGACGAGACTGACGAGATTTTCCAACGGCCCAAGGACAAGCGGCTGAATGATTACCTCACCGGCATGTTCTCCTAGTCCGGGACATGCTTGAGGCCCGCGGTGGCCACGGTCGCCACGGGACTGATTGGAGAGGCGGGTCATCTCTTGTGAGAGATGGCCCGCCTTTTGCTCTGCGACCGAAACGACCACCACAAAGGGGACAGGCGCCTTCGTGGTGGTTTGGGGTGGGGCTCGCTGCTATCATGGACAACGTTGAATTTCTACGAAGGAGCAGGGCATATGGCGATTCTTTTGGGATGCGATTCCGTCAGCCTAGAGTTTCCCACCAAGCATATTTTCGATAGCGTGACGCTCGGCGTGGGCGAGGGCGACCGCATTGGTATTGTCGGCAAAAACGGCGACGGCAAGTCGACGCTGCTGAGCGTGCTCGCCGGCACGCTGGAGCCCGACGACGGCCGCGTGACGCACCGTCGCGGCACCACGATTGGTCTGCTCGGCCAAAAGGACCAGCTTGTCGACACCGATACCGTGCATCATGCCGTTGTGGGCGACACGCCTGAGTACGAGTGGGCGTCGAGCCCCCGCACGCGCCAGATTCTCGCCGGTCTTATTAGCGATGTGCCCTGGGAGGGCACGGTTGGCGAGCTTTCGGGCGGCCAGCGCCGTCGCGTGGACCTCGCGCGCCTGCTGATTGGTGACTACGACGTGCTCATGCTCGACGAGCCCACCAACCACCTGGACATGCGCACCATCAACTGGCTCGCGCGTCACCTTAAGGCCCGCTGGCAGCGCGGTCAGGGCGCCATGCTCGTGGTCACGCACGACCGCTGGTTCTTGGACGAGGTCTGCACCAGCATGTGGGAGGTCCACGACGGCCAGGTCGATCCCTTCGAGGGCGGCTATTCGGCCTACATCCTGCAGCGCGTAGAGCGCGACCGCATGGCCGCGGTTACCGAGGAGCGCCGTCGCAACATGGCGCGCAAGGAGCTCGCGTGGCTGAGCCGCGGTGCCCAGGCTCGTTCCACCAAGCCCAAGTTTCGCGTGGATGCCGCTCGTGAGCTGATCGCCGACGTGCCGCCCGTGCGTGACGAGCTGGAGCTCAAGCGCTTGGCCGTGAGCCGCTTGGGCAAGCAGGTTATCGATGTGGTCGACGTGGACGCCGGCTATGCGGATACCGATGGCGCGCCCAAGCAGGTGCTCTCTGACGTGACCTGGCTCATTGGTGCGGGCGACCGCTATGGCCTGCTGGGCGAGAACGGTGCCGGCAAGTCGACGCTGCTCGACGTGATCCAGGGCAAGATTGAACCCACGCGCGGCCGCGTGAAGATTGGCCAGACAGTGCGCTTTGGCGTGCTGTCGCAGCAGCTCGAGGAGCTCGAACCCTACATGGGCGACACGATCCGCGAGGTGCTCGGCAACTATAAGAAGTACTACGTCATCGACGGCAAGGAGACTTCGCCCGAGAAGCTCTGCGAGCGTCTGGGCTTTACGACGCAGCAGCTCTGGAGCCGCATCGGCGATCTTTCGGGCGGCCAGCGCCGTCGCCTGTCGCTGTTGCTGACGATTCTGGACGAGCCCAACGTGCTCATCCTGGACGAGCCGGGCAACGACCTGGATACCGACATGCTCGCGATTGTCGAGGACCTGCTGGACGGCTGGCCCGGCACGCTGATCCTGGTGACACACGATCGCTTTTTGATGGAGCGCGTGACCGACCAACAGTGGGCACTGCTCGATGGCCATCTGACGCATATGCCCGGCGGCGTGGACCAGTACCTGCGCCTGTGCAACGCTACCGCCGAGGGCGAGCCCGTGGGCGCGCCGAGCGCTAAGACCGGCACGTTCGACACCGGTGCGGCGGCTGCTGCCGACAAGCCCAAGTCGAGCGGTCAGCCCAACGGCCTTTCCAACGCCGAGCGTCAGAAGCTCCGCCGCGAGGTGAGCTCGCTCGAGCGCAAGATGGAGACGCAGCGCGCCCGCGTGGAGGAGGCCGAGGCCGCCATGGCCCAGGTCGATCCCACCAACTACACGGCGCTCGGCGAGCAGCAGGCAAAGATCGACGAGGCTCACGCCGCCATGGACGAGCTGGAGATGGCGTGGCTCGAGGCGAGCGAAAAGCTCGAGGGCGAGGAGTAGGCGAGAATGATCAAAGCCGCGTTTTTCGATATCGACGGTACGCTGCTGAGCTTTAAGACCCACCGGATTCCGGCGTCGGCGCAGCAGGTGCTCGACAGCTTTCGCGAGCAGGGGATTGCGTGCGTGATCGCCACGGGCCGTCCGACCTACCAGATGCCGGACTGGCTGTTCGACCTGGGCTGGGATGCGTACATTACGCTTTCGGGCCAGCACTGTTTTGATGCCAAGGGCGTCTACCGCAGCTGCCCGATCGATCCGGACGACGTTGCGGTGATTGTGGACCAGGTGGCGCAGGGGCGCTACGACTCACTGTGCATGCAGGGCGAGAACTCGTTTGTGAACCGCCTGTCCGAGCGCGTGGTGACGGCTGGCAGCAACGCGGGAATCGTCTACCACGAGGAGCCGTTTGAGCATGCCTTTGACGCGCCGGTCTATCAGTTCTGTGCCTTTGTTGACCCAGTTGACGAGCATATCGTGACCGATGCCGTGTCGCATTCGCTCACCACGCGCTGGTGCGACCTGTTCTGCGACATTATTCCGGCCAACGGCGGCAAGGACCTGGGTGTGGCGGCGACGCTGGATCGCCTGGGCATCGACGCGAGCGAGGCGATTGCCTTTGGCGACGGCGAGAACGACCTGTCGATGTTCTCGGCCGTGGGCACAAGCGTGGCCATGGGCAACGCGCAGGAGACCGTCAAGGCCGCCGCGACCTATGTAACGACCGCCGTAGACGACGACGGCATCTACAACGCCGCCAAGCACTTCGGCCTGATCTAGTTACGGGCCGGCACCCGGCACTTGGGGACGTTCCTTTTCGGCCGGCAGCGGGGGACACTCCTTGCGGGGCGCGCGCCGGGTCGCTGCGCTTCGCCCGCGCGTTTTGTGAAACACGGCTAACTTTTTGCGCAATGTAGTAAGACATGGCCAACTTTTGCGGTAAAGTAAGCGAAGGAAAGTATCCAATGGCTAACTAGCACTCATCGCGAAAGGCGGCCCATGGCCCTACGTGAATCCGGAGAAGACTACCTCGAATCGATCTACGTCCTGTCGCAACGCCAGGGCATCGTGCGCTCGATTGACGTTGCCGAATACTTGGGCGTAACCAAAGCAAGCGTCTCTAAAGCCATGGCGGCCTTGGAGAGCACCGGCTACGTGGAGATGGGCAAACGCGACGTGCATCTGACGGAACGCGGTCTTGAGGTTGCCCGTCAAATGTGGGAGCGCCACTGTTTTTTTGTAGGTCTGCTAGAGGACGCAGGCGTAACGCCCGAGGTCGCGTCGCAAGAGGGCTGCCACATGGAGCACTGCCTGAGCGAGGAGAGCTTCGAGAAGCTAAGATCGATGCTGAGACGGGGCAGCGACCGGGATCAGTAACCCCACCAACCAAGTCCAACTCAGACAAGGAACCCCGCCAGCAAGTGATGCCCAAGAACCGCCAGTTGTGTCGCCGCAGGCCGGGGCCGGGCTTGGTTTTGAAAACATTCCGCAGACCAGAATCGCCCCCGTTCGTAGCTCCGAAGGAGCAGAACGGGGGCGTTTCATTGGTCGAGGACGTTTTCAAAACCAAGCCCGGCCCCGGCCGGTGGGACCACAGGCGCTACAGGTTCTTGACACCCATCGCGCGCATGGCGTTCAGGATGGCGATGATCGCCACGCCTACGTCGCCAAAGACGGCAAGCCACATATTGGCGATACCCAGCGCTGCCAGCACAAGGATCAGCAGCTTAATGCCCAGCGCAAAGATTATGTTCTGCCAAACAATCGACATGGTCTTGCGCGCCGCGCGGATCGCGCGGGAAATGTTGGACGGCTTGTCGTCCATCAGCACCACGTCGGCGGCCTCGATCGCGGCGTCGGAGCCCATGGCGCCCATGGCAATGCCCACATCGGCGCGCGTAAGCACAGGAGCGTCGTTGATACCGTCGCCGACAAAGGCGAGCTTGCCCTTGCCACTTTCGGCCGCGAGTAGCGCCTCAACGCGCTCGACCTTGTCGCCCGGCAGGAGCTGCGCGTGGAACTCGTCGAGACCGAGTTGCTTGGCCACAGACGCTGCAACCTCCTCGCGGTCGCCCGTGAGCATGACGGTGCGCTTGACGCCGGCGGCGTGCAGGTCGCGGATCGTCTGCTCGGCGTCGGCCTTTATGGTGTCGGCAATTATAATGTGGCCGGCATAGATGCCATCGACTAGCACGTGGAGGATGGTGCCGACGACCTCGCAATCGGGCGCTTCGACTCCGGCCGCGGCGAGCAGCTTTGCGTTGCCAACGACGACGTGCTTGCCGTCGATGATTGCCGTCACGCCGTGGCCCGCGTCGTTAGCGGAGTCGCTAACGCGCTTGGGGTCGACCTCGCCCTGGTAGGCGACACGCACCGACTGCGCGATGGGATGGTCGGAGAATGACTCGGCGAGGGCTGCGACTTCAAGCAACGATTGTTCGGTATGGCCAGCCTCGGGGTGCACCGCGACCACCGAGAACGTGCCGTTGGTGAGGGTGCCCGTTTTGTCGAAGACGACGGTGTCCACGTCGGCGAGCGTCTCGAGGTAGTTAGAACCCTTGATGAGGACGCCCAGCTTGGACGCGCCGCCGATGCCGCCAAAGAAGCTCAACGGTACGCTGATTACGAGCGCGCACGGGCAGCTGACGACCAGGAAGGTCAGGCCGCGCAGGATCCAGTCGGACCAGGCGCCGGTGACCAGGCCGCCGCCGAGCGCGAGTACCGCGGCCGCGCCCGTGACGGCGGGCGTGTAGACGCGGGCGAAGCGCGTGATGAAGTTCTCGGTGCGCGCCTTCTTTTCGCTGGCGTTTTCTACGAGCTCCAGGACGCGCGCGACGGTGGACTCGCCAAAGGGCTTGGTGGTGCGCACGTGGATGAGGCCCGTCATGTTGATGCAGCCGCTGATGATATCGTCGCCGGACTTGGCGGGGCGGGGAACTGACTCGCCCGTGAGCGCGGCGGTGTCGAG
>CABRZJ010000051.1:0-12737 GCA_902475425.1 uncultured Collinsella sp. | reverse complement strand
CAGCCGTCTCTTTTATGTTTCCTTTAGCCGTTGCTGCCTAGGATGGGGGTTAGTCGGTAGGAAGGGAGCGTCTATATGGACGACGCGAGCGAGCGTTCAATCGAAGAGGACATGCTCGATCAGTTCAATTACTTTGATGATGAGGACGAGGAGCTGATCGACCGTCGCGAGCCAGCGCCGCTTGATTCCTTTGATCTGGTCGATGAAGAGCCCGACGAGGACGAGGGCGAATCGGCGGAGCCCTCACAGCCTTCGCGCCTTGACTCGCTGCTTTCGAGAGCCCCCATGCACCACGGTGTCCGTGCCGGCGCGCTCCATATGAAAACTGACTGGCACCAGATCGTGACGGCAGGCGATGAACTTGCCGTCGATGCGCCGCTCACCGATAAATCATCCATCATCTGCCGCACCGGTATGCTTATGCTCGCGAGCGGAACGGGTGCCTGGCGTGTTCGCGATACCATGAATCGTGTCGCCGCCGTACTCGGTGTGACCATCCACGTTGACTTAAGTCTCCTGTCGTTTGAGTGTACTTGCATCGAAGATGGTCACTGCTTTAATGAGGTCGTCAGCTTGCCCACAACGGGCGTCAATACCCATCGCATTTGGATGATGGAGAGTTTCCTCAAGGAAATCGAGACCTATGGTCGTCGCTTCACGGTGCACGAGTATCACGAGATGCTCAAGACCGTTGAGAGTTCAAAACCTGATTACGCGCCTTGGCAACAGGGCCTTGCGGCGGCCTGCGCCTGTGGCGCCTTCGTTTTTTTGCTCGGCGGCGGCCCTATCGAGATGGCCTGCGCGTTCGTGGGCGCGGGTGTCGGCAACTTTGCCCGCTCCCATATTCTCAAGCAAGGCCTTGGTCAGTTCAGCGCGCTGACGACCGGCGTTGCGCTCGCTTGCGTTTCGTATCTGCTGGCATTGCTCGGCCTTGGCCAGGTCATACCGGGGGCAATGTCGCACCAAGAAGGCTATATCGGCGCCATGCTCTTTGTGATTCCCGGCTTTCCACTCATTACGGCAGGCCTCGACATCGCTAAGCTCGACATGCGAAGCGGTATCGAGCGCCTTTCATATGCCGTATCGATTATTGTGATGGCGACCCTCGTAGGTTGGATGGTTGCCGAGTGTGTTGGCCTGGCGCCGGACGACTTTGCCCCACTGGGCCTTTCGCCGCTTGCCCTTACGCTCCTGCGCGTGGTGATGAGCTTCGTTGGCGTATTCGGCTTCTCGGTGATGTTCAACAGCCCGGTAAAGATGGCCGCGGCAGCTGGGTTGATCGGCGCCGTGTCCAATACCCTGCGTCTGACCCTTGTCGATGCGCCGACGATGATTCCCTTCCTGGGCCTCAGCACGGGAATGCCTCCCGAGGCAGCAGCGTTTATCGGCGCGCTGGTATCGGGGCTGCTCGCAAGCTTGGCTGAAGTCAAGCTCACCTACCCGCGCATCGCCCTCACGGTGCCTTCGATTGTCATTATGGTGCCGGGCTTGTATCTGTATCGCTCGATGTATTACATGTGCACCTTCGACACGGTCAATATGCTCGGCTGGTTTGTGCGCGCAGTGCTCATCGTAGCGTTTCTGCCCGTTGGACTGGGTGTGGCGCGTACGCTCACCGACCCTCGCTGGCGCCACACCAGCTAATTGGTACAAGGGGGACAGGTTACTTTGCACCAAATGAGTTGCGGTGAAATAGGGACTGAATTGCTGCTTAAAGGGTCAAAACAGTCCGTATTCCACCGCAACTTATGGGGTCGGGGGATTATCGGTGCCCTGCATCTTCATAAACTCAACGCTTACGAAGCGCATGCGTTTCGTGCTAGGCTGGTTCCACCACATAAGTAGTCGCAGACGCGCGTACCACGGGCGGGCGAGATGAAGTTCCAACAGCTCCATCTTGCCCGCCCGTTTTTGTTGCGTGGCGCCGCGGTACAACACAGAGAGGAATCTGCCCTTTATGCCTATCAACAAACGAGAGAGCCTGCTGTTCACCTTTATCATGTGCTTTTGCATGGTGCTCTGGATGAGCATCTACAACGTTGCCCTGCAGCACGGGGCCATCAACGGCGAGGTCGTTGCCACTGCGTGGCTCGGCTTCCCCGTTGCCTACATTTTTGCCATGTGCTGCGACTGGTTCGTCGCCAGCCCGCTCGCCAAGGGTTTCGCCTTTAAGTACTTGGTCACGCCGGGCAAGAGCTCGCCACTTGCCATGACGCTCGCCGTCAGCTCCTGCATGGTCGTTCCCATGGTCATCATCATGTCGCTGTACGGTGCCTGTGAGGGTCTGACGCACATGCCCGGCGGCATCCTTGCGAACCTGTATTCCGTGCCCGCGATCTGGATGATCAACATCCCGCATAATTTTGTGATGGCGCTGCCGTGGAACCTTTTGGTAGCCGGTCCGATTTCCCGCTTCGTCTTCCGTCGCGCCTTCCCTGTGGGGACGGTTTTCGAGGAGGAGCATGCCGAGCTCTTGGAGCAGGCTATGGCTCCTGAGTGCGAGTAGCTCGCTTAGGGATCTGCTGAGCGCGGGCGACTTGCTTGGTTGGAGCCCTAAGCGTGGATAGCTCTCTCGGCGACATCGCGGGCGTGAGCGGTGCGCATGACCGGAGGGCCCGTGCTGCTCCGTTGCCCGACGTGCTAGCGCGCAGAACAATCTGTTGGTGCATTCGGCGGCTGCTGAAGCGTTTCGGCAGCCGCTTTTTATACGGAGTTTAAATACAACAGTCTGTTGTATTACGTAGAGTGGTATATCTCTAGCGGGAAAAATGCGAGAGACGGAGCATTATGGCGTTGCTAGTAGGACTGGACGTAGGGTCGACGACGACCAAAGTTTACGCGATGCACGAGGATATGACCGAGGCGTGGTGGGGATATCGCCGCCACGGGGCGTGTCAGACAGCGAGCGTGCGCGCCATGCTCGGCGAGCTCGCCGAGCGCTTTCCCCATGAGTCACTGCGCGTTGCGGTGACCGGCTCGGGTGCGCGCGATATCGCGACCGCGCTGGGCGCCTCGTACGTTCAGGAGGTGGTCGCCAACGCGCTCGCGATCAGCAGGTTCTATCCGCAGACGCGCTGCGCCATCGAGCTGGGCGGCCAAGACGCCAAGATGATCTTCTTCCGCACCAACGATAAGGGAGACATCGAGGTTGCCGACATGCGCATGAACGGCTCGTGCGCAGGCGGTACCGGTGCATTTATCGACGAGATGGCAAAGCTCATGGGGGTCGGCACCGAATCGGGCGAGTTCGAGCAGCTCGCAAGCCGGGGAACGACCGTCCACGAGGTCTCGGGCCGCTGCGGCGTGTACGCAAAGACCGATATCCAGCCGCTGCTCAACGAGGGCATTCCTACCACCGACCTGGCGCTTTCGGCGCTTCACGCGGTCGCCCGCCAAACGATCGGCGGTCTGGCCCAGGGTATCGACATCGAGCCGCCGGTAATCTTCGAGGGCGGTACGCTCGCCTACAACCCCACACTGGTCCGCGTGTTCCGGGAGCAACTGAATCTATCGGACGATCAGGTTATCGTCCCGCGCGATCCGCAGATCATGGTCGCGCGCGGTGCCGCCCTGTCGCTGACCGACATGTTCGCATCGTCCCAACCGATCGACCTTCCCGACGCTTTTGTCCGGCTGGATAAGCTCGAGACGGTCGCGCCCGCAAGCGGGGAGGGACGTCTTGCCCAGCCCTTTTTTGCCACACCTGCCGAGCAGGCGGATTTTACGGCACGCCATGGCAAAGAGACGCCGGCAAAGGGTCCGGATGCGTATGCGCCCGGAGAGACGGTGCGTGTGGCGCTCGGTATCGATTCGGGGAGCACGACGACCAAGTTCGCCCTGGTCGATGAGGCGGGTGAGCTTGTCGATTCGTTCTACGCGTCTAATAACGGCAGACCGCTCGACGTCGCCCAACAGGGTCTTGTCAGCTTGAAGAACCGCTGGGAGACAGTGGGAGTCACGCTTGCGATCGATGCCGTGGGCACCACGGGATACGGCGAGGAGCTTTTCGCGCGCGCGTTCCACGCCGACTACCATACGGTCGAGACGGTCGCGCACGCCCGCGCCGCGTGCGCATGCGTTCCCGATGCGACCTTCGTGCTCGACATCGGCGGACAGGATATGAAGGCCATCTGGCTCAACCACGGCGTGCTGACCGATATCGTCGTCAACGAGGCGTGCTCTGCGGGCTGCGGCTCGTTCCTCGAGGGTTTTGCCAAAAACCTCGGAATAGCCGTTGAGGATATCGCGACCGAGGCATTTTCGTCCAAAGCCCCCGCCGTTCTCGGCAGCCGCTGCACGGTGTTCATGAACAGCAGCGTCGTTTCCGAGCAGCGGCGCGGTAAGGGTCCGGGCGACATCATGGCCGGTCTCTGCCGTTCGATTATCGAGAACGTGTTCACCAAGGTCATTCGCGTTTCAAATCTCAACCGTCTGGGCGACAAAGTCGTCGTCCAGGGCGGCACGTTCCGAAACGACGCGGTGCTGCGCGCATTCGAGCAGTATCTGGGCAAACCCGTCACGCGTGCGCCCCACCCGGGGCTGATGGGCGCTATCGGTATCGCCCTGCTCGCGCGCGAGGAATGCCGCAAGGGCGACGCCGGCACGTCGTTTATCGGGCTCGATGCCGTGGAGCGCTTCGAGCATCGCGAGTTCGGCGGCGTTACCTGCCGTCGGTGCAACAACCGCTGCCAGCGCGCGGTCGTGGCATTTGGCGACGGCTCGCTTTACGTCACGGGCAATCGCTGCCCGCGCGGCGGCGCCATCTCATGGGATGAGCTCGTGCGCGAGGTTCCCGCGGCGGAGGAGCTGCGTCCGCAGGGTGCTTGCGAGGCACAGGCACCCGGCACGGGGCGCGACCGGACCGCGGCTGCCCCCAATCTCTTTGTCGACCGCGAGAAGCTGCTGTTCGAGTCGTGCCCCACGGTTCCCGTCTGCGGGGGGCGCGATGTCACGATCGGCATTCCCCGTGTGCTCGAGTTCTGGGACACCATGCCGTTCTGGTCGACGTTCTTCAGCACGCTCGGCTTTAAGGTGCGCGTCTCGGGACGCAGCACCAAGGCGATGTACGAGCGCGGTCTGGCGCACGTCACATCCGACACCGTGTGCTTCCCGGCCAAGCTCGTCCACGGGCACATCCGCAATCTCGTCGACGCCGGCGTCGACCGCATCTTCATGCCCATCATCACGACGGTGCCCACCGAAAACACCGCCTCTACCAGCGAGTGGATGTGCGCCGTCGTAAAGGGATACCCCTACGTGATGCGCAATTCCGATAACCCGGAGGAGCGTTTCGGCGTTCCGTTCGATACGCCGCTGTTCCACTGGTACGACGAGGGCGACCGAAACCGCCAGCTCAAGGCGTGGTGCAAGGAGACCTTCGATATCGATGCCGACCTGGTTGCCAAGGCGACCGAGCAGGCGGACCGCGCGCAGGAGACGTTTGAGAACCAGCTGCAGCTGCGCGGCAGGCAGGTGCTCGAGAACGTGCACGAGGACGGCGGCTACGCGGTGGTGATCGCTTCGCGCCCGTACCACAACGACCCGCTGGTCAACCACGGGCTGCCCAAGCTCTTCTCTGAGCGCGGCATCCCCGTGCTGACGCCCGATGCGGTGCCGGGGGTCTGCAACGTCGATCTTTCCAACAGCCGCATCGACATCGTGAACAACTATCATGCGCGCATGCTGTCGTGCGCGGTCATCGTCGCATCGACGCCCGAGCTCGAGCTCGTGCAGATGGGCAGCTTCGGCTGCGGCCACGATGCGTATCTCACCGACGAGATCGCGCGCATGATGGGCGAGATGGGCTCCAAGGTTCCGATGATGATCAAGCTCGATGAGAGCGACGTCGCCGGTCCCATGGGCATTCGCGTGCGTTCGTTTATCGAGTCGGTCAACCGTCGTCGCGCGGAGGAGCGTGCCGAGGGCGCCCGGGTGCACGCGGTCCATCCGCTCGACGACCCGTATAAGGTCAAGTACACCAAGCGCGACCGGCACGACAAGATCGCGCTGGTCCCCAACACCTCCCATGCGTTCTGCAGGCTCATGACCGCGGCGATGCGCAATCAGGGCGTGCGCGCCGAGGCCCTTGATATCGGGCGCGAGGATGCCATCCGCCTGGGCAAACGCTATGTGCACAACGACATCTGCTTCCCCGCGCAAATCGTGATCGGCGAGGCGCTCGCGGCACTCGAGAGCGGTAAGTACGACCCGCACGACGTCGCCGTGGTGACTGGCAAGTATATCGGCGACTGCCGCCTGACGCACTACATGCCCCTGCTGCGCCGCGCGCTCGACGACGCGGGATACGACTATGTCCCGGTGCTCACCAACGACGACGTCGATGCCCACAATGCGCATCCGGGCTTCAAGCTCGGCCTTGGCCCGAGCATCCAGATCGCCTACGGTCTTCCCATGATCGATGCCCTCGAGGCCATGCTTAGGCGCATCCGTCCCTACGAGCTCGAGAAGGGCGCGGCGGACGCTGCGTTCGACCGCGCGCTCGATGAGGTTATCGAGGGCATGGAGCGCTCCGGGCTAAGAGGCCAGGCGACGGGCTTCAAACGCGCGCTTGCGATCATGGACGCCGTTCCGTACGACCGCTCGAACCCGCATCCGACCGTTCTCATCGTGGGCGAGTACCTGCTCAATTTCCATCTCGGCGCCAACCACGAGATCGAGCGCTACCTCGAGGACAACGGGCTCGAGGTCATCGAGGCGCGCATGACCGACGTGATCCGCAAGACCTATTTCTACAAGCATGCGCAGTCGCGCGAGTTCCACGTCGACCTGTCGCTGCCCGAAAAGGCCTGGTACGCCACGGCGGACAACCTGTTCGAGCTCGCGCACGACCGTTGCGACCGCCTGGGCGCGGCGAGCCCGCTCTACGAGCCGCCGACGCGCATGCCTGAGCTCGTGCGCGCGAGCGATAAGATCCTGCACCATACGTTCGATGCGGGCGAGGGCGTGCTGATTCCGGCGGAGATTCTCGAGCACGCCAAGCGCGGCTGCCGCAACTTCGTGATCCTGCAGCCGTTCGGGTGTCTGCCCAACCATGTCGTGGGGCGCGGGCTCATCCATGCGCTCAAGGAGCAGTATCCCACGGCGCAGTTCCTGCCGCTCGACTACGATCCCGACGTGAGCTTCGCCAACGTGGAGAACCGTCTTCAGATGCTCATCATGAACGCCAAGGCGCAGGGGTGCGGTGAGGCGCATGGCGAGACCGCGTAAGGACGCCGATGCGCCCGATGCACGCACCCGTATCATCGAGGCGTTTTGGGAGCTCATCGAGAACAACAGCATCTTCGAGCTGTCGGTTGGCGAGGTGACCCGCGCCGCCCAGTGCAATCGCGGAACGTTTTACTACTATTTTCACGATTTCGATGAACTCGTCGCCATCGCCATAGCCCAGCTGCTGCAGGATAACGAGCTCATCACCGATGCCCTCTGGCATTTTTCGAGCGAGGGCGACCTTTCGGCGTTCGACCGGCGCGACGTCCGCTGCCTGCTGCAGCGCATCGTCATCACCATGAGGGCGGGTGCCGCCGAGCAGGTCGTGCAGGGCATCCATACGATCATCATCGACCGCGTGAGAGAGATCGTCCACCCCGACGGAGAAGAGCTCAAGGCAGATTCGAGCTTTGCGGTGGGCTTTCTGGTCTCGGGCATCATGGGCTTTGTGATGGCGGTCGGCTTTGCCCGGGAGGGCGGCGAGGAGATAGACCTCGAGCAGCCGGGGGACAGCGCGTGCGCGTACCTGAGGGCGGTCGCCATGCAGACGGTGGAAACGGTCGCGCAAGTCGAGGGCGTCGATACATCCGAGCTGCTCGAACGCGTCTCCAAGGAGGCCGATGCCTATCGCGCATCGCGTGCGACGAGTCCCGACGTGGTGAAAGACGCCTAGGGTTTCTCTTGCGGGGCGCCTGTCGCGCATCGCGCGGTGAGTCCCGCGATGCGGTCATAACCTGCATTCATGTGAGCCGGGTTTATAGATATTCCTCCAGCTGTTAACATAGACAACCTGTGGGTAAAGAGACAAAAGCGCCGCCGACGGGCGGGCGTTTTGATTTCGATGAACTCATGTAAGGAAACGAGCATGTTAGATAGATTTACCGATCGAGCGCGCAAGGTCATGTCGATGGCCAAACAGGAGGCGCTCGATCTGCACTCAAATAAGGTGGGCACCGAGCACTTGCTGCTCGCGCTTGCCAAGGAGGACGAGGGCATTGCCGCCGAGGCGCTGCGCTCGCTCGACATCTCCTACGATGACATCATGGATACTCTCAAAGAGGTCCAGACCACGGTTCCCGAGCCCAGCGAGGAGACCGAGGCGGCCAAGCTTGCCTTTACGCCGCTCGTCATTAGCGTGATGGAGCGCTCCTTCCGCGTGGCGCGTGAGAACAACCAGACCTATGTGTCGACCGAGCACTTGCTGATTGGCATCGTCGAAGAGGGTAACGGCATGGCCATGGACATCCTCATGCGCCTGGGTGTGTCGTCCGCCTCCATCAAAAAGGCTATCGAGAAACTTACCGCCAAGGACCAGGACAAGAAGCGTCCGCTCGCCGGCGCCGGTGCCGGGCGTCCCGGTGCGGGCCTGCCGTTCTTTAGCGGCTCGGACGCGTCGCAGCAAAAGGGGAGCGGCACCGATACGCTTAAGCAGTTCGCCACCAACCTTACGCAGAAGGCGCGCGACGGCGAGCTCGACCCTGTAATTGGTCGCGAAAAGGAAGTCCAGCGTATGATGGAGATCCTTTCGCGTCGCACCAAGAACAATCCGCTTATCTTGGGCGACCCCGGCGTGGGCAAGACGGCCATCGTCGAGGGTCTGGCTCAGCAGATTGCAGCTGGCAACGTGCCCGAGAACCTTATGAACCAGAACATCTGGACGCTCGACCTGCCGGGCCTCGTTGCGGGCGCCAAGTATCGCGGTGAGTTTGAGGAGCGCCTCAAGAACGTGATCCAGGAGGCCACCGAAGCTGACGACGTCATCCTGTTTATTGACGAGATGCACACCATCATCGGTGCCGGCTCTGCCGAGGGCTCCATCGACGCGAGCTCCATGCTCAAGCCCGTGCTCGCGCGCGGTGCCTTCCAGATTATCGGCGCCACCACGGCCGAGGAATTCCGCAAGTACCTCACCAAGGACCCGGCCTTCGAGCGTCGCTTCCAGACCATCGATGTCGAGGAGCCGAGCGTCGAGGACACGGTCAAGATCCTGACCGCGCTCAAGCCGCGCTACGAGGAGCACCACCATGTGCGCTATACGCAGGGTGCTATCGAGGCCGCCGCGAACCTCTCCGACCGCTACATCCAGGATCGCTTCCTGCCCGATAAGGCCATCGACCTCATTGACGAGGCCGGCGCCCGCGCCCGCATCGCCGCCAACCGCGCGCCCGAGCCGGTGCGCGAGGCCGAGCATCGCGTGGAGGAGCTTAAGGCCGCCGCGCAGGAGGCCACCGAGAGCGACGACATGAACAAGGCCGCCGAGATCACCGAGCAGCAAAAGGCTGCCGAGATTGAGCTCGCCGAGGCCAAGGCTGCCTGGACGGCCGAGCTCGACGCCAGCCCGCTCACCATCGATGTCTCCCAGATTGCCGACATCGTGTCCGTGACCTCGGGCGTGCCGGTTTCCTCGCTCACCGAGAGCGAGAGCCGGCGCCTGCTGCAGACCGAAAGCGTGCTCAAGACGCGCATCATCGGCCAGGATGAGGCAGTCGAGGCCGTCGCCAAGGCCGTGCGCCGCAGCCGCTCGCCGCTCAAGGACCCGCGTCGTCCCGGTGGCAGCTTTATCTTCCTTGGTCCCACCGGCACAGGCAAGACCGAGCTCGCCAAGACGCTCGCCGAGTATCTCTTTGGCAGCAAGGACGCGCTCATCAGCTTCGATATGTCGGAGTTTGGCAGTGAGTTCGAGGTCTCCAAGCTCATCGGTAGCCCCCCGGGCTATGTGGGCCACGACGAGGGCGGCCAGCTCACCAAGGCTGTTCGCCGTCACCCGTACTCGGTCGTGCTGTTCGACGAGATCGAGAAGGCGCACCCCGACATCTTCAATATCCTGCTGCAGGTGTTGGAGGAGGGCCGTCTGACCGATAGCCAGGGCAAGACGGTCGACTTCCGCAATACGGTGATCATCATGACGTCAAACGTGGGCGCCCGCGAGATCGCGCAGGATGCGAGCGTTGGCTTTGGCACCACCGGCGAGCAGGGCCTCACCTCGAGTGAGATCCGCGGCCGCGCGATGGGCGAGCTCAAGCGCCTGTTCCGCCCCGAGCTGCTCAACCGTATCGACGACATCGTGGTGTTCCAGAAGCTCTCGGGCGAGAACCTGACCAAGATTGCGCACCTGCTGGTGGACGATCTGCGCCAGCGCCTGATCGCAAACGGCATGAACATCAAGCTTACCGATGCGGCCTACGACAAGATTGTGGCGGAGGGTACCGACCTCACCAACGGCGCGCGTCCGCTGCGTCGTGCCATCCAAAAGCTCATCGAGGATCCGCTGTCCGAGGAACTGCTGGCTGGCGAGTGGGGCGAGGGCGATACCGTCCTGTGCGACGTGGCCGATGGCAAGTTTGTCTTTAGCCGCGGCACGGGCGAGATCCCGGCACCGCGTCCGGCGGGCACGCTTGGTGGCGATACCGCCCCGGCGGTACCGCACACCGGCAACGCCGCGCCCGTGAGCGGCGGCGTGACCTCGGGCCCCGGCGGCATGATGCAAGCCGGTTCCGGCGCGCTGTAGGGCGTGGCGACAATTTGATACGCGCAATCGAGGCGCTCCGGAAAGGGCGCCTCGATTTGTAGAGCTGCGGAAGTTGTGACCGTTACGCTATACGGTCCACCGTTAGCCGATGATGCGAGGGCGCTCGGCGTTTTCGACTGGTTTATGCACGCAAAGTCTGGGAATATACAAGTCGCATGTCTTACTGTCTAACCAGTTGCGCCAAGGAGGCACCATGGACTACAAGATTACCGGCTACGAGCCCGCCCAGCTGTTCCATTTCTTTGAGGAGGTCAGCGCGATCCCCCGTGGGTCTGGCAACGAGAAGGGCATCAGCGATTTCCTGGTTGCGTTTGCCAAGGAGCGCGGTCTCGATGTGTACCAGGACGAGGTCTACAACGTCATCATTCGCAAGCCCGCATCTGCCGGTGCCGAGAATGCCCCGACCGTGATGCTGCAGGGCCACATCGATATGGTGTGCGACAAGTTGGGCTCCGTTGAGCACGACTTTACGACCGATGGTATCGACCTGGTCGTCAAGGACGGCGTCCTCACCGCTAACGGCACCACTCTGGGCGCCGACAACGGTATTGCCGTCGCGCTTATGCTTACCGTGCTCAACGACGATTCGATTACCCATCCGGCCCTCGAGTGCGTGTTCACCACCGACGAGGAGACTGGCCTGGTCGGCGCCGAGACGCTCGACAAGTCCCAGATTAGCGCCCGCACCATGATCAACCTTGACTCCGAGGAAGAGGGCGTTGCCACCGTCAGCTGTGCCGGCGGCGTCGTCGTTACCTACACCTGCCCGATCGCGCGCGAGCACAAGACCGGTAGCACCCTCACGCTCGACATCTCCGGCCTGCTGGGCGGCCACTCCGGCAGCGATATCAACCTGGAGCGCGGCAACGGCAACCTCATCATGGCCCGCATCATCGACCGCCTGATGGTTGCCGGCGAGCCCGCCATCGTTAGCTTTAACGGCGGCACCAAGGACAACGCCATCAACCGTGAGTGCAAGGCTGTTCTGGTCTACGCCGACCACGCTGCCGCCGAGGCCGCGGCCCAGATCGCAAAGGGCATCATCGCCGACGTCACTGCCGAGCTCGAGGTCTTCGACCCCGGCTTTACTTGCACCGTCGAGATTGCCGACGACGCCGAGGTTGAGGCCATGGACCAGAAGTCCGCGCTTGCCCTCATCCGCGCCCTGCGCCTTGCCCCTAACGGCGTGATTCGCCGCAACGTCGCCACCGACGGCTCCGTCGAGGTTTCCTCCAACATCGGCGTGGTCGCCACCTCCGATGACGAGGTCAAGATTATGCTGTCCCCGCGCTCTTCGATCACCTCGCTGCAGAACGAGTTCAAGGACCGTCTGCAGACGCTGGCCGATGTCCTGGGCTTCGACGCCAAGTTTGAGTTTGAGTATCCCGGCTGGAGCTATGCCGAGCATTCGCCGGTCCGCGAAGTCTTTGTCGAGAGCTATCGAGAGCTCTTTGGCTCCGAGCTGCGCATCGAGTCCATTCACGCCGGCCTTGAGTGCGGCCTGTTTGCCGAGGCTCTGCACGGCCTGGACGCCATCGCCGTGGGCCCGACGCTCTCCGATGTCCATACCCCGGACGAGAGCATGGAGCTCGCTTCTGCCGAGCGCTTCTACGAGCTGCTCATCGACGTCCTCAAGCGCCTCGCTGCGTAAAGGTTGCGCTAGCAGCAGTCCGAGTCACGTGCTAGCGGATTGCAAATGACATTATGAGAGGGGGCACCCGGTCTTTTGCGACGGGTGCCCCCTCTCTTTTGTTTGATAATTGCGAAATTACGGCCACCTAGTCCATTTCTGCCCTGATGAGGTCGAGGGCGCGCTGGCAGTTTTCGCGGACGGGGCCGAGCATATGCTCGCGCAGGTCCGCCATGCCGGGCAGGTCGGCGTATTCGTCCATGACCTCTTCCATGCAAATGGGTACCTCGTAGGCGAGGTCCATCATGGTCGCAAAGCAAAACTTCTCGGATAGCCCGGCATCGGTGAGCG
>CABRZJ010000050.1:0-13009 GCA_902475425.1 uncultured Collinsella sp. | reverse complement strand
TTGGCAATCGACATACCGCACGTCACCGAGGTGATGGCCAAAAACAGGAGCATCGCGATGACGCCCATCGAAAAGCACACCGTGTTGACCTTGGCCGCAAGCTGGCGCACGGTAAACATGTTGAGGCCGCGCCAATACACGCTGCGCAGGCTCTGCAGCAGCTTGATGAGCATGCCCGAGAGTCCCCAGAACAGGGCAAAGGTGCCCACGGTAACCATAGCGGTCGTAATACCAAACTGGTTCATGGCCTCTTGCAGCTTGCTGTCCGTCGCGGTTAGCGGGAACCCATCACGTAGCAGACGGTAATAGGCCACGCCCACAAGCACCACGCCCACGGCAAAGATGGCAATCGCGATCCAGGGGTTGCGTGTCTTGATGCTCTCGTTGCGACGCTCGGCACCCATAAGCTCGATGAGTTTGGTACGACGCACGGCGCGAAGGTTCAGCAGTAGCGTGAGCACAAACATTACGAGCATGCAGGCAAGGGTCAGATTGAACGCATGCACCGAGAAAAAGAAGTGGAAATTGGCGATCTGTGTCTTAAAGAGCGAGGCCGTAAAGAACGTCATGAGCTGGGAGAGTCCCACACCCAGCACAATGCCGGCGGCAAAGGCCACGACCGATACTATCACGGTCTCGAGCGCCATGATCGTGGCGACGCGCCCGCGCCCCATGCCGAGCACCTGGTACAGGCCAAACTCCTTTTTGCGGCGTTTCATGATGAAGTTATTGGCATACACCATCAAAAAGGCCATGACACCGGCCAAAAAGTACGTCAGGTCGCCGAGCATGCTGCCCATAACCTGCGCCAAGCCCTCTTCATCGATTCCGGCGATGTCGACCTGCATCGAGATGGTGTTAAAGGCATAGAAGACCGTGACGCCCAGGGTGAGCGTCAAAAGGTAGACGAGGTAGTCGCGGCCGGCGCGGCGGACGTTGCCCCAAGCGAGTTTACAGAGCATCGGAGCCCTCACCGCCCATCATGGCAACGACCTCCATAATGCGGTCGAAGAACTCTCGGCGGTCGGTGTCGCCGCGGCGCAGCTCGGTGAAGATCTTGCCGTCGCGGATAAACAGCACACGGCTCGTGTAGCTGGCGGCAAAGCTATCGTGCGTGACCATGAGCACGGTAGCGCGTAGGCGGCGGTTAAGGGCCTCCAGGCTCTCGAGCAGCAGGCGAGCGCTCTTGGAATCGAGGGCGCCGGTGGGCTCGTCGGCCATGATCATGGTGGGGTCGGTGACGAGCGCGCGGGCCGCGGCAACGCGCTGCTGCTGACCGCCGGACATCTGGTAGGGATACTTGTCGAGCACCTGACTGATAGACAGACGCGCGGCCACATCCTGCACGCGGGTCGAGATCTCTGCCGAGTTTGTGCGGGCAATGGTGAGCGGCAGGGCGATGTTCTCGCGTGCCGTGAGCGTATCGAGCAGGTTGGAGTCCTGGAAGATAAAGCCGAGCTCTTCGCGGCGGAACTGCGAAAGCTTAGCCTGCTTCATGCGCGTCACGTCCTGGCCGTTGATGCGGATGGTGCCGCTCGTGGCGCTATCGATGGTCGACACGCAGTTGAGCAACGTCGACTTGCCCGAGCCCGAAGCGCCCATGATGCCAACAAATTCGCCGCGGTTGACGGTAAAGCTGACGTCGTTGAGCGCACGGGTCACGTTGCCCAGCGCTCCATATACCTTTTCGAGATGCGCGACCTCCAGTACCGGGGTCGCCATGTGCGTGGTTTGCATACCGAGTCCTTTCTTGCGATTAGTCTACGGCATCTATAGTCGCAAGAAGACGAGTCGGCTACCATCGATATGGCTTACGCTTGCCTTACCGTTGTGTAAGGTACGCGTAGCTACCCTGCCACGTGTTGATGTTGAGAGAGGACTCCTGTTGAAGACTGTTCATGTTGCCGCTGGGATCATTCGCAAGGAAGGATCTGATGAGCTGCTTGCCGTGCAGCGCGGCTATGGCGACATGCAAGGACTTTGGGAGTTCCCGGGCGGCAAGCTCATGCGCGGCGAGACGCCCGAGGACGCCGTACGCCGCGAGCTCATGGAAGAGCTGCAGGTAAAAGTCACCAACCTGCGCGATTTCTATACCGTTGAGTATGACTACCCCGATTTTCATCTCTCCATGGAGTGCTACTACTGCTCGCTCGCCGATGAATCCGATGAGCCCCAGAAGCACGACCGCCAGCTCGATATCCGCTGGATTCCACGCACCTCACTTGCCACGGTGGAATGGATGCCCGCTGACAAGGGGCTCATTGATGCCCTGATTGAGTTAAAGGAAGATCGGCTTAAGGCCAACGGCGCTGCCAACGACGCCGCGGCCACCGCGACCGACGAGCCCGCCACCAAACCCAAGCGCGCACCTAAGCGCCGTAGCAAAAAACGCCCCAAGCCCGGCCTACTCGACGGCATCGATACCTCGGACCTCTCCGCCGACGAGCGCGAACTGGTGCGCCGCCGCGCCGCCATCAAAAAGTCCATGAAGGGTAACAAGCGTGCGAACACCAAACCTGAGCTGCTCGTTCGCCAGCGCCTGCGCGCCGCAGGCCTTACGGGATACCGTCTGGAATGGAAGGTGCCTGGAAAACCCGACATCGCCTTTCCCGGGCGCAAGATCGCCATCTTCGTCAACGGCTGCTTTTGGCACCGCTGCCCCAAGTGCAATCCGAGCCAGCCCAAGCGCAACGTTGAGTTTTGGGAGGCAAAGTTCCGTCGCAACGTCGAGCGCGACCGCGCTGCCGTGGCAGCACTCACCCAAATGGGCTGGACACCCATAACCATCTGGGAATGTGAGCTCAAGAAAGACCGCATCGACGCCACGATGGAAAAGGTCGTCGAGCAGGTGCGCGCCGCAGAGCCGCAGCGCTAGGAACGAGCCATCCACACGCCCCACACAGGCGAGCCACATCCGCGCCACAAACCTTAGAAAGCCCTTAAGCCCAAAACCTTTCAAAAGTGTTATTCGATACCTCTGACCTGCAGCTTCATCGTAACACCAAACCAGGTTAAGCCTTTCTTTAGCGCTTCTTTGCAGAAGCCGCGGCATAATACTGCCAACGCACGGGAGCTAGCAGCACACCCCGTGCGCAACCTTTTGGTGGATATCGAGGAGGCCGCATAAGCATGCATTCTTCCAACGACGCAGCACAGCAGCCATCCCTAAATCATGCAAACCTTTTCTCCTTCCCCCCGACACAGAGAAACGGCCTCCTCGACTCCCCCACCACAAAAACCAAACGCTCAACCGACCAGGAACTCAACCTGCGAGCATCCTTCGAAAAGCTCCAAGCATCCCTAGACAAGGCGTTCCCCGAACAGGCAAGAGCAATCTAAGCCCATCGCGCTTTATACTGATGCCATGCGAAACATGGATCACATAGAATTGCACCGCGGAGGACGCGAGGAAGCGTTTCCCGAGACCGCCGAAGACTGGCCCTATATTGCCGAACGCGCAGAATTCGCTCGCTATCCGGGCAATTCCGTCCCCTGGCACTGGCATTCCGAAGTCGAGCTTTTCTACATGGAACAGGGAGCAATTGACTATCGCACACGTGCGGCTCATGAGCACATGCACTTCGAGGAAGGGTCCGCCGGCTTCATCAACGGCGGCATTTTGCACAGCACCCTGCAATCACCCAATTCGGCGCCGGCAATTCAACTGTTGCATATCTTTCAGCCGTCAATGCTCGGCGATCCCGCGGGACGCCTTCAAAAGCGCTACATCAATCCTTTACTGCAATGTCGAGGCGTCGATATGCTCAAATGGTCGCCCACCAACCCCGACGATATGCCCTTTATCGATTTGCTGAAGAGCTCCTTTACCCACGATCTTCAACAGCCGCAGAATGAGATGGCGCTTCGAAATAGCTTGTCAGAGCTCTGGATTCAGATCTATGCCAAGGCCGAACCGCTCTTTTCCTCCGACGGCGCCTCTTGGATGACCGGCCGCGACGTACAGTTCAAGGCAATCCTGGACTTTATCCGCGCAAACTATGCAGCCGCTATAGATGTGCCCCAGATGGCATCTGCAGCCGGCGTTAGCGAAAGAGAGTGTTACCGCATTATCGAAGCTTGCGCAGGAACGACCCCGGCGGCATATCTACGCGCATACCGCATCAACCGTGCTTGTGAGCTTTTGACACACACCACGCGAACGGTACAGACGGTCGCGCGCCAATGCGGATTTGCGACAGCAAGCCATCTAGGCCAGGTATTTAAAGAACAAATGGGATGCACTCCTTCGAACTATCGAGCAGTGAGGCAGAATCTCGATAGTGCTGGGCAGAAATCCCGCTAGCCCTTCCTCTGTCACTGCATCAAACTTGCAGGCAAACAACAGATAGGAGCAACCGTATGAAACAATTCGACCATGTCGTGTTTGACGTTGATGGAACATTGGCAGATACAGAAGAAAGCGTTTTGTCATCGCTCGCCCAGATTGTCCAAGAAGAGACCGGCAAAACGCTCCCCCGAAACGAGCTTGAATTTGCCCTCGGCATACCCGGCAAGAATGCACTTGAGAAACTTGGAATCTACTCGCAAGCAACGTTGGATCGCTGGTGCCAAGTTGCCGCCAGCTTTAAAAGCACCATAAGCGTGTTTCCAGGTTTGCTTGAAGTCATCGCAAAACTCGCCGATAGCGGTTGCAATCTTGGCATTGTCTCCTCACGTGCGCGCGACGAATACGCAGAAGAAATAGCACCCCTTGGCTTCGATAAGTATTTTGAGCACATCATCCTTGTCGAAGACACAACCGAGCACAAGCCTTCGCCCGCACCCATGCTCGAATACCTCCGACGTACGGGCGCGAATCCTGGCAACGTCGTCTACGTTGGCGACACCGTCTACGACGAACAATGCGCAACTTCAGCAGGGGTCAGTTTTGCCAGAGCAGCATGGGGATCACACCAAGACATCCCAAATGCCACCTACAACCTCAAAACCCCCAACGACCTGTTAACCCTAACAACCAAGTAACCCTCCCATCCCAAATTCGCAGTCCTAACGCCACAAGGGCGATTGAGCAGGGCCGTCCGGAAACGGAAAAGGGCCTATCTCTCAGGACATTCCGCAGGACGGAGGAAGCCCCGCAGCGCGTAGCGCGCAGCGGGGCTTCCGACATGTCCGAGGACGTTCTGAGAGATAGACCCTTTTCCGTTTCCGGACGGCCCGGTGGGATCAGAGTACCCTTGCTGTTACTCTGCCTTGCCCACAGAGTTGAGGTTGGTCATGCGGATCTTAACCAGCTCGGTGATCTCACGCATGCCCTCCTTGGCCGGCTTCTTGGGGTCGAAGCAGGCGGGGTTCTCGGCCATGTAGGCCATGAAGCCCTTGGTGTAGGCCTGACGCAGCTCGGTGGCGTAGTTAACCTTGCAGATGCCGTTCTTCACGGCCTCGGCGACCTGCTCATCGGGCACACCGGAGGTGCCGTGCAGAACCAGCGGCACGTCGACGGCGTCGCGGATGGCCTTGACCACGGACTGCTCGATGTGCGGATCGCTCGTGTACACGCCGTGGCTGGTGCCAACACCAATAGCGAGAGAGGTGCAGCCGGTACGCTCGACGAACTCCTTGGCCTCGGCAGGATCGGTGTAGGGGCTCTCGCCCTCAACTGCGGGACCGTCGTCCTCCTTGCCGCCAACCTTACCGAGCTCGGCCTCGACGGGCACGCCCATGGCGCGGCCAGCGTCGGCGACGGACTTGGTCAGGGCGATGTTGTCCTCGAAGGACTCGTGCGAACCGTCGATCATGACAGAGGTGTAGCCGGTGCGGAAAGCCTGCATGCAGCGGTCATAGCCATCGCCGTGATCGAGGTGCAGAGCGACGGGCACGGAAGCGCGCTCGGCGGCAGCCTTGACCATGCCGTAGAAGTAATCCAGACCAGCGGTCTTGATGGTGCCCGGGGTGGTCTGCATGATGACGGGGGACTTGGTCTCCTCGGCAGCGGCCAGAACGGCCATAACAAACTCGAGGTTCTCGACGTTGAACGCGCCGACGGCGTAGTGGCCGGCCTGAGCGTCCTTGAGCATCTTTTCGGTGGTAACAAGTGCCATGAGCGTTTGCTCCTCTCCCTCGCCCGCATCTGGACATCGGGCGTAGTTGTTCACAAGGCGTTTTACCTTGCGTTTTACTGCGCTCATTGTATGAAATTCAGCGTCTTTGCACGTGCGAGATATTGAGCCCATGCAGGTCAATACAGTCGTTTTTGAAAAGTAAACGGAAGGAATTGGAGCCGAGTTGACATGTTCGATATTGAATTTTGAGCGTTCAGCGTCTTTCTTTTATAGAAAAGATAAGTAATCGAAAGGTGTTTTCTTACTCAAAAAGAAAATGAACGAAAATGAGGTCAACACAATTCCTGCAAATTTAGTCGAGAATGGAGCCACCATGGCCCATGCAACAACCCGTGCTTTTGCCGACGAACGCCGTACCGCCATTATGGAAATGCTCGATCATAACGCCTCGGTGCAGGTAGCAGAAATCGCCCAGACCTTTGGCGTGTCCTCCGTCACCGCCCGCGCCGACCTGGACGCGCTCGCCGAAGCAGGCAAGCTGCGCCGCACACATGGCGGTGCTGTATCGCTCCACAAACGCCTGACCGTCTCCACGCAGGATCGCCGCATCAATGTCAACGTCGCCGCCAAGCAGGCCATCGCACAAAGCGCCATCGAGCTCGTCAATGACGGCGACACGCTGCTCGTCGACTCGGGCACCACGGCGCTCGAGTTCGTCCGGCTCCTCGATCAGCGCGACGGTATCACCGTCATCACGGCAGACATTACCATTGCCGATTACATCGACGAGAGCATGCCCTCGGTCGATGTCGTCATGCTGGGCGGGGCGCTGCGCAAAGGCCATCGTTATTTGTACGGACCGCTCACCATGCAGGCGCTCCAAATGGTCCATGCCGATCTGGCCGTCATGTGCCCCGGCGCCTTTGTCTCCAGCTGCGGCTTTACGACCGACTTTCCCCAGATGGCCGAGACCAAAACGGCGATGATCGCCGCGGCCCATCAAAGCGTCGCCCTCATGGACGCCAGCAAGGTTAACGGACGCGGCATGTACCGCTTTGCCGAGCTTGCCGACGTTGACACCATCGTGATGGACCGTGACCCCGATCATGCCGTCGCCGCCTCAATCGCCGAGGCCACCGACAGCGCACGTCCAGCCCTCATCATCGCCGGCGCTTAAACAAAAACCACCACAAAGGTGCCTGTCCCCTTTGTGGTGGTTGTGATGGTTGAGCGTCAAAAGTGAACGTGTCGCTACTTGGAAAGCTCGTCGGCGAGGGCCTCGATCTGAGCGCGCGAGGCGTCGTTGAGCGAGCCCAGCACAGTCACTTTGTTCTGCGTCAGGGTGATGTCCTTCATACCCTCGAGCTCCTTGGTCATAACCTTGGCGGCAGCGGGCGCCCAGGAACCGGACTCGACAAGCGCCACGGTACGGTTCTGGTAGGCATGCTCGGCGAGCGTGTGGATAAATGTGCTCATGCACGGGAAGATCTCGCCCTGATAGGTAATGGAGGCGAGCACCAGACGGTCGTAGCGGAACGCATCCTCAACGGCCTCGGCCATGTCGTCGCGAGCCAGATCAAAGACGGAGACCTTCTGGCCGCGAGCCTCGAGCGCAGATGCGAGCTCCTCGACGGCAGCCTTCAGATGGCCATACACGCTCGCATAGGCGATCGTGATGCCCTCGTCCTCGGGCTGATAGCTCGACCAGGTGTTATAGGTGTCGAGGTAGTAGCCCAGGTTCTCGGTCAGCACGGGGCCGTGGAGCGGGCAGATAATCTGGATGTCCAGGTCGGCGGCCTTCTTGAGGACGGCCTGCACAAACTTGCCGAACTTACCGACGATGCCAAAGTAGTAGCGGCGAGCCTCGCAAGCCCAGCCCTCGGGATCCTCGATGTCGTTGGCGCCAAACTTGCCAAAGCCGTCGGCACTAAAGAGCACCTTGTCGGTGGACTCGTAGGAGAAGATCACCTCGGGCCAGTGAACGTTGGGAGCGCCGACAAACGTTAGGCTGTGACCGCCCAGATCGAGCACGTCGCCCTCTTTGACGACCATCTTGCGCTCGGGGTAGTCGGTGCCAAAGTAGTTGACCATCATGCGGAAGGCGCCCATGCTGGCCACAATCTGGGCCTGGGGATAGCGCTCCATAAAGGCAGCGATGCCGGCGGAGTGATCGGGCTCCATGTGATGGACGACCAGGTAGTCGGGCGTACGGCCGTCAAGCGCGGCCTCGAGGTTGCCGAGCCACTCGTCAACAAAACCGCCGTCGACTGAATCGGCGACAGCGATCTTTTCGCCCAAGATAACGTAGCTGTTGTATGCCATACCGTTCTCGGACACATCGTACTGGCCCTCGAACAGGTCAATGTCGTGATCGTCGACACCGATGTAGCG
The DNA here is from genome assembly GCA_902475425.1 of uncultured Collinsella sp. Taxonomy (GTDB): domain Bacteria; phylum Actinomycetota; class Coriobacteriia; order Coriobacteriales; family Coriobacteriaceae; genus Collinsella. Next base: position 4,598 of record CABRZJ010000050.1, on the reverse strand, counting down.
GATATCCTTGGTGATCTCCATCAGGCAAAGCCTCCTAGATAGACAAAAGAACCCGTCTATCATAACACTCGGCAGTATCCCAACTGTTATCTGCCGGCATCCATACCGATTGTTATTGAAATGCGATAAATCGCCGTTTACCTACACAAACTATGCGCGCAGTATCGCCGTGCTATGTCGAATAATGAGCTGGCCGGGAATACGGATGGCAACGGTTTTGCCCGCCGTACCCGCCTCGGGAACCGCATGCTCAAACACCTCGCGTCCGCGCTGATGTAGATCGAATCGCACGGTCGTGAGCTCGTTGTGTGCCACAAAATCATCGAGCGAATCGTCGACGCCCACCACGCTCACGTCCTCGGGCACGCGCAGGCCGCTATCACGCAGCGCGGCAATCGCGCCATTTGCCATCTGATCGTTTGCCGCATAGATCGCCGTCATGGTGTGATCGTGCTCGGCCAGGTACCTGCCGGCCTCGTAGCCGCTGTTGGCAGACCAGTCGCCCTCGAGCGGCTCTGCCGGCTCGATGTGTTTACGCTCGAGCGCATCCTGCCAACCGGCGCGACGAAATTGCTCGTCGACCGAGAACGACGGGCCGCCGATATAACGAATCTGCCCGTGCCCCAGCTCAAACAGATGATCCATGAGCAACAGCGAGCAGCCGTAATGATCGGAGTCGACCGTAGTCACCCGCGGGTGCGCATACATGGTGACGATAACCGTGCCGATACCCGGCAACGGATCGAACGTCTCAAAATCGGGAGCCATACGGCTCATGCCGATGATGATGCCGTCCACGGGCAGCGCGGCCATACGACGTGTTGCCTCGGCAAGCGAGAATTCCTCGGTCTTGGACATCTCGACCAGCGTGATGGCGCAATTATGCTCGCGGGCCGCGCTGGCGATGCCGTCGATCATTGAGAGGTTGCCAAACTTGGTGACATCGTTGACGCACAGGCCGACCGAATGGTAACGGCCGTCACGCAACGAACGGCCGGCATAGCTCGGACGGAAGCCGAGCTCTTGCATAGCGGCTTGCACGCGCTGGCGCGTCTGTTCGTTAACGTTGGGCAATCCGTTGGCAACGCGCGAAACCGTCTGTTGCGAAACACCGGCAGCGCGGGCAACGTCGGCCATGGATACCGGACGCGTACCCGTATCGTTGGAAGGGCGCCTTGCCACAAAATCACCTTCGCTCTCGCAAGATCTGAATAGTGCGAATGTCGGCCCGAGCGGAAACACGCCCCGCACCGAGGCCCGCTATCATCGGACGCATGTTAACGTACTCTACTTTTTCAATCCGCATCTCTTCTGCTTTATAAGTCCATACGGCAATACCGTTCACGGCTGAATATCTACCGATTACCAGATTCTCAAAAAGTGACAAGAGTTGTGTTATGAGTACGTTAACATAGCCCGTAACGTGCGGCATCGTGAACACTTGGTTCATGCCGCTTCAAGTTGTTAACGTACTCATAACGGCGCAAAACTCACCCGTGCGCGCCGAGGAAAGGACTCCCATGACTACTCCCGACGAAAAGACACTCGCCACGCTCACCAAGCTATTTGAGGAGGAGTTTGGCCCCATCGGCGACCGCCAGGTGCTCTATGTGCACGCGCCCGGCCGTTCCGAGATCAGCGGCAACCACACCGACCACGAGGGTGGCCACGTTATCGCCGGTTCGCTCGATGTCGCCGTCGACGGCATCGCCGTGGCAACCGATTCCAACAAGGTTCGCGTAGCCGACGAGGGCTATCCCACGTTTGAAATCGCGCTCGACACGCTAGACGTTCAGGAGTCCGAGAAGGGCACGTCCGCAAGCCTCGTCCGCGGCATGGCCCACGAGATTGCAGCCCTTGGCGTTGAGCCCCACGGCTTCGACTTTGCCTTTACCTGCTCCGTCCCCTCGGGCGGCGGTCTTTCCAGCTCTGCCGCCGTCGAGGCCGCGTACGGTCGCGCCGTGGAAACCCTCTGGGGCGCACCCGCCATCGAGCCCGTCGCGCTCGCGCAGATGAGCCAGCGCACCGAGAACAACTATTACGGCAAGCCCTGCGGTCTGATGGACCAGGCCGCCGTGTGCCTGGGCGGCCTTGCCTACATGGACTTTGAGGACCAGGCTCAGCCTAAAACCCAGAAGCTCGAGCTCAACTTTGAGGATCACGGCTATGCGCTCGTGCTCGTTAAGGTCGGTGCCGACCACGTGGCCGCCACCGACGACTACGCCGCCGTTCCGCGCGAGATGCAGGACGTTGCCGCCGAGTTTGGCAAGGCACGCCTGTGCGAGGTCGACGTTGCCGATTTTGACGCCAAGCTCCCCGAGCTGCGCGCCAAGCTGGGCGACCGCGCCTGCCTGCGCGCCGTTCACTACTGGTACGAGAACGGCCTGGTCGACAAGCGCTGGGCTGCTCTGAACGCCGGCGACATCGATCAGTTCCTGGTCCTGACGCGCGAGTCCGGCGCCAGCTCTGCCATGTACCTACAGAATGTCGTTGCCAAGCTGGGCTCCGAGCAGCCCTCGATGTATGCCCTGGCACTGGCCGAGCACGTGCTCGACGGCCGCGGTGCCGTTCGTATTCACGGTGGCGGCTTTGGTGGCACCATCCAGGCCTTCGTGCCGCTCGATCTGGTCGACACCTTTATCACCAAGATGAACAGCTGGCTGGGCGAAGGCTCTGCCCGCCACTACGCAATTACTGACAAGGGGGCTTACGCGGCATGGCTGTAATGACTGATGTGCGCGAGGCCGCACAGGGCCTCATCGAATATGCCATCCACCGATCGATGATCGGACAGGACGACCGCATCTGGGCCTACAACACCATTCTGGAGTGCATCGGTGCTACGGGCCCGGCGCTCGACATGGCCTGGGCGCTGCAAAACGAGAAGCTCTCGCTCTTGCACCCCGATACGCTCCCCGATTTTGACCTGGAGGGCACGCTTGCCGCGCTTTCCGAGGCCGCCGTTGTCAACGGTGCCGCCGAGGACACGGCATCGGGCCGCGACCGCATCGCCATGCGCATCATGGGCGTGCTGATGCCGAGGCCTTCGGTTGTAAACGAGGAATTCAACGGCCGCATGGGCGTCAACGAGCCCCGCGCCGCGACGGACTGGTTCTACGGTCTGTGCTGCGACGCCGGCTACGTGCGTCGTGCCGCTATCGCGCGCAACATCAAATGGAGCACCCCCACCAACTGGGGCGACCTGGAGATCACCATCAACCTGTCAAAGCCCGAAAAGGATCCGCGCGACATTGCCGCGGCCGGCGCCGCAAAGAACACGGGCGAGAAGTATCCCGCCTGTCAGCTCTGCATCGAAAACGAGGGGTATCCCGGACGCTCCGCCGCAGCCGACGGTGGCGCTCACCCCGCCCGCCAGAATCTGCGCGTTATCCCCGTCCAGCTCGACGGCGAGCGCTGGGGTTTCCAGTACAGCCCGTACGCGTACTTTAACGAGCACTGCATTGCCATGAGCTCCGAGCATCGTCCGATGCACGTCGACCGCAAGGGTCTGACCTGCCTGCTCGATTTTGTGGACCTGTTCCCGCATTACTTCATCGGCTCCAACGCCGACCTGCCCATCGTGGGCGGCTCGATCTTGTCGCACGACCACTTCCAGGGCGGCGCGCACGAGTTCCCCATGATGCATGCCGCCGAGGTCTCGCAGTTTAGCGTGCCCGGTTTTGACCAGGTCAGCGGTACCGTGCTGCAGTGGCCGCTCTCGGTGCTGCGCCTGCGCTCGCACGACCGCGCCCAGCTGCTCGACGCTGCCGAGAAGATTATCCTGGCATGGCGCGAATGGACCGATGAGTCTGTAGGCGTCATCGCACACACGGCCGACGGCGTGGCCCACAACACCGTGACGCCCGTCATCCGCCGCGTCGATTCCCGCGGCAATGCCGGCGGCGAGATCTACGAGGCCTACCTGGCGCTTCGCTGCAACATCACGACCGACGAGCATCCGCTGGGCGTATTCCACCCGCATGCCGAGTATCACCATATTAAAAAGGAGAACATCGGCCTGATCGAGGTCATGGGCCTGGCCATTTTGCCGCCGCGCTTGGTTCCCGAGCTCGGCGCTGTCCGTGAGCACTTGCTGGCAGCCAAGGCCGATGCCAGCTACGACCTTGCTGGCGCGCTCGAGGGCGACGACCTTTGCCGCAGCCATGCCGCGTGGGCCGAAGACGTCTTTGCCCGCCGCGCCGACGAGCTTACGGCCGACAACGCCATCGATATCCTGCACGAGGAGGTGGGCGTGGTGTTTGGCCACGTGCTCGACAACGCCGGCGTCTTTAAGTGGGACGAGGCAGGACGCGCCGCCCAACAGCGCTTTATCGACTCGCTATAGCATGCGAGCTCGAACGCACGCACTCAACAAATAGCGTCTACACGACAACGGCGCCCGCCGGCAACATCACCGACGGGCGCCGTTTTTGAGTCTAGTCATTGGGGTCATTCTTAAGGGGCGTTCTTAAACGACTAGTCATTAAAGAGCGTCCCCAATGACTATTTGCGACCAAGGCAACGCCGGTGTCTTGGCAACGACAGCGAAAACGCCCCTAAGCGAGCAAGGTGACGTGAAAGAGGAGGGCATTGACCTT
>CABRZJ010000049.1:0-13477 GCA_902475425.1 uncultured Collinsella sp. | reverse complement strand
TTTATAGATTGCAACCTCATCGGCGTCTCCCGGGAACACCTCGTGCGCCCAAGCCACGACCGGAGCGCCGGCGATGCACCACGGATTGATGTTGTAATCCAGTCCACGGCGGAAAACTTTGCACTGCGTATTCCTCGCCTTTGATGCCGCGGCCGGCTTGGCTGGATCGATGCCCTTGAGGGCCGCAGGATCCGCACCTTCGATAAAGACAAAGCAGGCACCATCCTGGGCCAAGGAATCCAGCTGCATGCGCTTCCACTCGGGTGTCTGCTCAAAATAGCTTTTCTCGACATGCTCGTACGTGAGCCTCGTCACGGCATCATCGGCCCAAATGACCGTCACGTGGCCGGCGGCGGCAGCATAGGCCTCCGCGACCACCACGCGCGCAAACGGCGCGCACTCGACCGGAGACTGAACGACGACCTCCTGGCCGGGCTTGACGTTTACGCCCTTGCGGACGACCAGGCGCGCGTAGTTTTTAATCTTGGGCTCCAGGGCCTTCATGCCCTCCAGAGCCTCTTCGACCGTCAGGGCAGCTCGAATCATGTGCCACTCCATCTATCTATAGAACAGTAAAAAGGCGCGCCGCAAAAACGACGCGCCTTATATCTTAGCGATAAGTATGTATGCAAACGCTACTTCTTCTTGGAGTCCTTCTGGTCCTCCTCGGCAGCCGCGCGCTCAATAAGAGCGTTGAGCTTGTTCTCGGACATGCCCTCGGCCTGCGCGCGGTACATGTTGCGCAAGGGACGAATACGAGCGAAGTCGTAGATAAAGTCACCTAGGATGATGACATAGGACAAAACGATGCCGACCATCTGGACAGGGCTGGACACCATGCCAGCGGGAGCGAAGTACAGCGAGGCCCAAATTGCCACGACGAGCACCATGCCAATGGCGAGCACAATCCACCAGATGCGACGGCGCTTGGTGTAGTCCTCGTCCTGCTTGAGGAGGATATTCGACACCGTATAGATGCGGTCCTCCTTGGCGCGCTGCTTGGCCTTGCGGGCGCGCTTCTCCTCTTTAGAGAGGCCCTCGAGGTTCTCGCCCTTCTCGAGCTCTTTGCGGCGTGCCTTAGACGAAGCCGGCACGACGCGAACGGAGCTCGCTGCTTGGCGGGCGGGCTTAGCAGATGCGGCAGACTTGCGCGCAACCCCGGTAACTTCGTGGGATTGCGTGCGCTTGTTCGTGGCGCTACGGGTACTCACTTATGCGTTCTCCTTCATGCTTGTGAACTGGGAGCCGGTGATGATCTGGAAGGCCTCGCGATAGCGCTCGGACGTGCCATCGATGACCTCGGCGGGCAGGTGCGGGGTCTCCCCCGTCATATCCCAGTTGGCCTTGAGCCAATTGCGGACGAATTGCTTGTCGTAGCTAGGCTGGATCTTGCCCTCCTCGTAGCTGGCAGCAGGCCAGAAACGGCTGGAGTCGGGCGTGAGGCACTCGTCGATCAGCGTGACCTTGCCATCAATAACACCAAACTCGAACTTGGTGTCGGCAATGATGATGCCACGGGTCGCGGCGTACTCGGCAGCGGCCTTGTAGATCTTGAGGGAAAGGTCACGAATCTGCGTGGCGATGTCCTCGCCCACGATCTCGCAGCAACGCTCGAACGAGATGTTCTCGTCGTGGTCACCGATCTCGGCCTTCGTGGACGGCGTGAACAACGGCTCGGGAAGCTTGGAAGCCTCGGTCAGGCCCTCAGGCAGCTGGATGCCGCAGACGGTGCCGTTCTCGTCGTAGGTCTTCTTGCCCGAACCGGTCAGATAGCCGCGGACGATGCACTCGATAGGAATCGTCTGGGCCTTCTTAACCAGCATGGCGCGGCCAGCGAGGTAGTCACGATACTCAGCAAACTCCTCGGGGAAATCCGCCGGGTCGATGGAAACGAGATGGTTGGGGACGATGTCGGCAAACTTATCGAACCAGAATGCCGAGATGCGATTGAGCACCTCTCCCTTAAACGGAATCTCGTCGGGAAGAATGAAGTCGAACGCAGAAATGCGGTCGGTGGCGACCATCAGCAGGTTTTCACCGGCATCGTAAATATCACGAACCTTGCCACGGGAATCCGGATGACGCTCCATCGTTGTCACGTGAGTCACTCCTTACCTAAATACGACAGAAATGCGGGTTCTTTCCCGCATGTTTTCGCAAACTCGGAGCGGCAGGGACGCGGCCCCTCCTTCACCGAATAGCGAAAAGCTAGTGCTCCATTGTAGTAGATGCCGCGTCTGCCGTGTGCTCGCGGGGCAGATGAATCGTAAAAGTCGTACCCTTTCCAAGCTCCGACTCCACGGATATGTAGCCATGGTGACGCTCGACAATCTGCTTAGTCACGGCGAGGCCGACGCCCAGGCCGCCAGCTTCGCGGGCGCGGCTGGCATCGGCGCGCCAAAACCGCCCGAAAATGCGCGACAGATCGTCCTTGGCAATACCGATGCCGGTATCAGAAACGGCAATGCTGACGTGCCTGCGGTCACTGAGCACCGACACCACGACCCAACCGCCCTCGGGGGTGTAGCGCATGGCGTTGCTCATGAGGTTGATAACACATTGCGTGATCATGTCGGGATCTGCCTCGACAACGTCATCGTGGCCCTGCGTCTCATCTGCAAAGCGCAAACGCAGGTCACGGTCGGCAAACAGGCGCTCCTGGCCATTCACAATCGATCGCACGAACGGAACCATGTCCACCGGTTCTAGATTGAGCGGAGCCGTGCTGTTTTCCATACGCGATAGGTCGAGCATCTGCTGCACCAGACGAGCCAGGCGACGCGTCTCGGAAGCAACGGTCTCCAAATGCTCATCGTCGGTGGGATACACGCCATCCTGCATAGCCTCGACCGTTGCGAGCATGGCCATAAGCGGCGTGCGAAGCTCGTGTGCAACGTCTGAGGTCAGGCGCTTCTCGTGTTTCATATCCTTCTCGAGCGAAGTGGCCATCTCATCGAAGGTCTCACCCAGCTGATCGATCTCGTCATCACCGCGCAGTCCCGTGCGAGCCGACAGGTCGCCGTCACGGATTTGCTTTGCGGTACTGGTGATGCGATGAATCGGCTTGGTGAGCATGCGCGACACGAGCGATCCGATAACGACCGAAATGCAGATTGCAACAACCGCGGCGAGGGCCATGGCGTTAAAGGTCTTCTCCCTAAACGCAGAGTCCGCCTTGGTGAGCAGAGCGTCGGAGCCGATGGCCCACAGCTTTACCTGTCCGACATGCTCGCCGGAAGACGTTACAATCTCGACGTTAGCAACGCTATCGGAGTCGGTTGGAGCAGACGAGACCGGGCTATGCGATGCCCTCTTGCCGCTCGTGTCGTCGGTCGTAGCCTGGTTTTCGCGTACATCGGCGGTGGCGCTTGCCGAGGGCCAGGAATCGTCATAAACGATCACGCCCTTTTTATTGACGACCTGCATGCCCAGATCGTCGGAAACCAAACTCGACGTTGCGACCGTGCGCAGTTCTCCCGCGGTCCAAGAGCCGTTTTCCTCATATGAGGTCGCCAACTTCTCGGCAGCGGAATTTGCGATTTCGACGATATTGGAGCGTGTGTAATCCGAAAAGACCGTGCCCCACACAACAGAGACAACGCCCACCAGCACCAATACTGTCATGAGCGATGTCAGAGCAAAAGCAAGTGCCATGCGCGAGGGATAGCTCATCGTTGGCCGTGAATCGGAACGAGGCGTGTTCCAACTAGCCTTGGAACCCGCCTCGCTCTCCTGCTTGTGCTTTTGTCCGATTTCAAAGCGCGCAGGTGTCATATGTGATTTCCCTATTTCTCGTCCGACTTATCGGTCTTGGCCGGAGCCTCGAAGCGATAGCCGACACCATGGACGGTGTAGAGCCACTTGGGCTTCTTGGGATCATCGCCCAGCTTGGCGCGAAGATTCTTCACGTGGCTATCGATGGTGCGCTCATAGCCCTCAAAGTCATACCCGAGCACTTTCTCGACCAGCTCCATGCGGTTATACACACGGCCGGGATGGCGGGCAAGCGTGGTGAGCAGCTTGAACTCGGAAGCCGTCAGATCGACTTCCTTGCCCTCGACCAAGATCTTGTGGCCCGAGATATCGATGACCAGATCGCCGAAGTCGAGTACCTCGACGGCGGGCTCGTCGGCCTGATGGGCACGGCGGAACAGAGCGCGAACGCGGGCGACGAGCTCGCGCGGCGAGAACGGCTTAATCAGATAGTCGTCGGCGCCGAGCTCAAGACCGATAATACGGTCCTCGATCTCGCCCTTAGCCGTCAGCATGATGATGGGGACATCCGAGGTATCGCGAATGGTGCGGCAAACGCGCTCGCCGGGAATCTTGGGGAGCATAAGGTCGAGCACGACCAGGTCGAACTGATGCTTCTCGAACTCCTCGATCGCGGACTGGCCGTCGCCGACGCCCACAACCCAGTAGCCTTCGCGCTCGAGATAGGCAGCGACGGCGTCACGGATTGCCTTCTCATCCTCGACCAGCAGAATCTTTTTTGCATCTGAAGCCATAACACGGCCCCCCTGTCTCAATTAGCTAAGAACAAGCCCATTTTAACGCACCTGAGCCCGCCGGGTATCGCATGGGTGCGATAGCTCGGCGGGCGGTACTCATAGTCACAACGCGCTTATTCCCCTGTCGATGCCTTTTTAACCCCTCGGAGACTAAAGAGAGAACAAGCGAGCGGTAACCGTCTCGGGAATTCCCTGGCTGTTACGCACCGTTGCGTACGTTAAGAACGAGTTCGATTTACCCGCCGTAGCAGGATAATCGCCATACTCCAAGGCTCGGTCGGGCGACAGAAGCGAGCCGTAAGTCTTAGCCGAAGTGTCAATCAAAAAATGCGACGCCTGAACTTTGACCAGATATTTATTTTTCCTTCCCGCAGCGCACGCGAGCGGCTCACGCGAAAGGAAGAGATACGGCCCGCCCTCGTTACCGATATAGGTGCCCATATTGCCCAGGCCACCCACACCGCTATACGTCGCCTCAATGGAGAACACGAAGGTGTCTCCCATATACACGGCCTCGAAAGGCGAAACCGACGAAGGAAGCACCAGCTGAGCTCGCTTCGTGTTGTTGCCGTCAGTCAGGTCGATCGCCGTCATACCGTAATAGACGCCCTCATCATTGTGCACGCGGGGCGAGATGGTCAGGATGCCGTCGCTCACACGCGGGGCGGATGCGAAACGGCCCGTCGACTTCCAAATAGTCTCAGGCTTGGACTCGCTGGGCGACTGACGGTAGCAGTACGAATCGTTACTCGTCTTGGTGCCGCCGGACGAAGGCATCTTATACCAGATGACCGACGACCCATACGCTGTGAAGAGCGGCGGATCGTAGTTTTCGCCGCCGCGGTCGAGCTCGACAGCGTTGCCGGTAAGGGAGGAGCCTGCAAGGTTTTGCGCATAGAGTTTCCAGGACGCATTGGCAAAGTTCATCTCGACCCACGCGAACACGCCATCACCCGCGCGAACGTCGTAAAACGCATAACCGGTTCCCTCAATGGGATCCTCGATAAGTGTGGTAAGCGAGCCATCGCCCAGGTTGAGCACACCAAGCGTATTGGCATGCAGGGCAGAAGCAGGCGCCATCATCGCGGCGGCGTAGTCGCCATCGCAGTAGTACAGCAGCGTGCCCAGCGGCAGCGTCCACGAGGCCGCGGGCTCAAGATCGATATCAACAGCTTCGTACTCATCAGTGATCGAGACAATCTTCGAATCGTCCTTGATAACCTGCGGCTCGCCAGCGGCATCGTCGCTGGTGCCCGTTTTTTTCGAGCATCCGGCAAGCACCGTGGCAGCGCCCGCGGCAGCCCCACCGAGTACAAAGCCGCGACGCGATATTCCGTTCTTGATGTGATCGGCGATACCCATTAGGCGATCTCGGTGCGAGCGGCCTCGATAGCGCGTGTAAGCTGGTCGGCGCAGGAGGTCTTTTTCATACCGCAGGTATTACCGGCGAGAACCTCGATTACGCGATCGGCAGGAGCGCCCTCGACCAGCTTGGAGATAGCCTTGAGATTGCCGTCGCAGCCGCCGGTAAACTCAACGCCCATCACCTTGTTGCCGTCATCGGAAAGATCAAGGTGAATATTGCGAGCACACACGCCCTGAGGCTTGTAATCAAACGAAATCATGCGATCCCCTCTCAGAATGTTATTCGAGAAGACTATTATCCCCGTCTTTCCCTAAATGCAACGAGGCGCTTTGCCGGCAACACACATTACCAGCAAAGCGCCCTAAAAAGCTAACGTTATGCCCGAACCTACTCGAAGCTCAGCTGCTCCAGACGATCAAAGACCGTGTCGATACGGGTGAGGAAGTCCCACGGATCAAAGATCTCGTCGAGCTTCTCCTGACTGACGGTGCAGCGCGGGTCGGCCTCGAGACGCTCCTTAAAGGTGGGGCCGGAGACACAATCCTGTACCTCGTGCCAGGTTGCCATAGCGTTCTCCTGCACAATGGCGTACGCGTCCTCGCGGGTGATGCCCGTGTCGACGAGGGCGAGCAGTACCTTGGAAGAGAAGATGAGGCCGCGGGTCTTATTGAGGTTGGCCATCATGCGGGCGGGATACAGTTGCAGGCCGTCGATAACGCGAATGAGGCACTGGAACATGTGGTCGAGGGCGATGAAGCTGTCGGCCTGGGCGACGCGCTCGGCAGAAGAGTGCGAAATGTCACGCTCGTGCCACAGGGCGACGTTGTCGAAGGCAACCTGCGCGTTGGCCTTCACGACGCGCGACAGGCCGCAGACCTTCTCCATGGTGATGGGGTTGCGCTTGTGCGGCATGGCGGAGCTGCCCTTTTGACCCTTACGGAACGGTTCCTCGGCCTCGAGTGTATCGGTCTTCTGCAGATTGCGAACCTCGGTAGCGATGCGCTCACAGGTGGCCGCGGTGGTGGCGAGAACGCCGGCGAGGTAGGCGTGATGATCGCGGCTAATAACCTGCGTGGACAGCGGGTCGTGAACCAGGCCCAGGTGCTCGCAGACATATTCCTCGACAAACGGCTCGATGGAGCTGTACGTGCCGACAGCGCCCGAGATGGCACCAAAGGCAACGTTCTTGCGGGCATCCTCAAGACGGTCCAGATCGCGCTTGAGCTCCCAGGCCCAAGAGCCAAACTTCATGCCAAAGGTCATCGGCTCGGCATGGATGCCATGAGTGCGGCCGGCGCAGAGCGTGTTGCGCTCCTCGAAGGCGCGACGCTTGCAAATCTCGCCGAGCTTCTTGACGTCCTCGATGATCAGGTCGCAGGCCTGGGTGAGCTGGTAGCACAGGGCCGTGTCGCCCAGATCCGAGCTGGTCATGCCATAGTGAACCCAGCGGCTGGGCTTGGGGTCGCCCTCGGGAACATCGGCATCGATGTATTCCTTCATGTTGGTCAGGAAGGCAATGACGTCGTGGCGCGTGACTTCCTCGATCTCATCGACCTTCGCCTTCTCAAAGTTGGCATGGTCGCGGATCCACTGGGCCTCGTCTTTGGAAATACCGATCTTGCCGAGCTCCGCCTGGGCCTCGCAGGCCAGAACCTCGATTTCCTGCCAAATGGCGTACTTGTTCTCGAGGGAGAAGATGTGTCCCATCTCCGGGCGGGTATAGCGATCGATCATAGCGGCTCCTTTTTGGTTATTGGCACGTTGGTCGTAACCCAACCATTGTACCGTGCGCAGGTGCAAGTATGGGCAGCAGGCATTAACCTAACATTTTGGAATTGGAGCGAGCATGGGGACGTCCGCGCATTTGCTTCGCAAATACGCACCGGCTGCGGTCGACAGACCCGGTCCGCGCACACGCACGGGCACAGCGGGTTGGACCCGACGTTCCCGAGGTCCCCCGTACTCGATGGAGCGGGCAACGGGACATCCGCGTATTTGCTTCGCAAATACGCACCGGCTTCAGGCGCCTGTCGGCGCCTTCGCCTGCTCGCTACAAACGCTTCGCGTTTGCTTAACGCTCGCACCCTGGCGGGTTCGAGTCCCGGCGCTTGGTAGTAAAAAGCACGGCAACGTAACGCTGCCGTGCTTGTGCTTTTTACTGGAGCGGGCAACGGGACTCGAACCCGCGAGTGTCAGCTTGGGAATCTCCAACTAAATAATTCAAAGAGATAAATAGAGTCGCTATCGTTGCAGGTAAAACGTTCGTTATGTGCCATAATGTGCAACGTGCCGCAAAGAGGAACATACGATTTTGCGGCGGTATTGCGGCGTATTTTGCGGCGCACGGGGTGAACGGAGCATCTGCCATGAGATATACGACGGTCAGGGTCAGGGAGCGCAAGGGGCGCGGCCTCATTGCCGAGGCCTCGTACAAGGACGAGGGCGGCAAGTGGCGCAAGCGCTCAAAGACGCTCGACGCGACGGGCAAGAGGGCCGCCCAGAAAGAGGCTGAGGCGTGGCTAGCCGACTTGAACGCCGAGGAGGAGCGCAAGGAGCGCGAGGGTTCGGCGTTGGCGGTTCTGGGGTTCGACCCGGAGACGGTGCTTACCGTGGCCGCCTACGTTCGCCGCTATATCGACGGCAAGCGCCCGAGTATCGACCCGTCAACGTTCAACGAGTACGGGCGTCTGCTCGACAACATCATTTCCCCGCTTCTCGGGGAGGTGGCACTTTCCGATCTCAACCCGGACATGGTGAGGGCGTGGGTCGCCAAGATGGGCGAGACATACGCCCCCGGCACGATGAAAAAGGCGCTCACGCTGCTGCGCTCGGCTTGTAATCAGGCCGTCGATACCGACCTGCTGGGCAAAGACCCGACCCGAGGCGTCAAGCCGCCCAAGGCCGGACGCCCGCGCCCCAACTCGCTTACCGCCGAGGGCGTGCGAACCGTGCGCGAGGTGCTAAGGGTGGCGGGCATGACGCCCGCCATGCTCGGGGTCAAAATCGCCCTATACACGGGCATGAGGGAAGGCGAGATATGCGGCCTCCGGTGGGCGAACGTCGATACCGATAGCGGCGTGCTCAAGGTGGAGGACAGCATAGGCCGCGACGGGACGAGGTTCTACGCCAAAGACCCCAAGAACAACGGCAGCGCCCGCGCGGTGTATTTCGGCTCAGAGCTTGCCGCCGACCTCGTGGCGCGGCGCGAGGAGATGGAGGCCGCGTGCCTCGCTGCGGGCGTGCCTTTCACCGGGGCGCTCTACGTGCTCGGGGACATTCGAGGCGGTTTCATGCGCCCCAACACGATTTGGCTGAGGTGGCGCAACCTTGCCGAGGCGCTGGAGCTGAAAGGCACGAGGGGAACCCGCCCGACGTTCCACGATCTGCGGCACACGTTCGCAACCATGGCCGTGGCCGCCCACGTGGACATTAAGGCCATCTCGGCGTCTATGGGGCACTCGAACGCCGCCATGACGCTCAACATCTACGCCGACGCGACAGCCGAGGGCAAGCAGCGCGCGGCCCAGACCATGCAAGCCGTTTTGTCGGGCGGCGAGGCGTGATGGACGTACGTAAGGCATGGAAAAAAGACCTAGAGGCTCTTGAAGATGTTTTCGGAACAGTCGAGGAGGACGCAGCATGGATGAGGCGGTACGGCGTCCTTCCGACCCGGCCCCCTAGATTCGGGGCGGGGACGGACGCCATTCGCCGCATACGGGACGCCTGCGGGGTCAAACAGGGCGTTTTGGCGAACGTATGCCATAGGTCAAACTCTAGGGTCAGCGAGTGGGCAAAGCGCCCGGAACTCGTGAGAGCGCCGGAACTCGTTCGGATAGTCAACTACTGCGAGAGCTACTGGAGCGGTGCGCCCGAGGGGTACACGGAGTTTATCCGGGGCCTCTTGGATGTGGACTGCATGGCTAGCCCGGAGTTCTACGAGACGCCCGAACCGTGGGTTTCCCCATACTCCGTTCTACTCGACGCATGGCCCAATCTCACGGAGCATCAACGCGAGGTTATAGCCGAGATAGCCACGGACATCGCAATAGCAAACGAGGTCGAGGGCGAATAGAAAACCCGTTCGGTTTTTCTCGCTCGGCGGCGTCGCCCGGTGCGCATTAGCCGAAAAACGGACAGTCCGACATACCGAAAGGTCGGCAAACCAAACTGAATACCAAGCATCACGGACGTTCTGCCGAATAACCGCAGGTAGAACGTCCATTTTATATCGCACGCCCGTTGAGTTAAAAACGATGCGAGACGCGTCTAAGTAGCAACTCGATTAGGAGGGGGCAACCCACAATGTGCAGCAAAGAACACCTCGAAAGCGTCGCCGGGCTTGCAAGGGACGGGCGCTTTTCGGAACTACCGAACCCGCTAGTGGTGGCCGAGGCCGAGGTTATCGCCCGACGTTCGCGCACGACCATCACGAGGGCCTGTATCTCGGGCAAGCTCAAGGCCGTTCAGACGGGCAACAAGTGGAACATCAACCGTGACAGCCTGCTCGCATACGCGGGCCTCATCTAGGGCGCGGCGCATGAGGCCGATCAGGACGGCGCTCGGGGCCGCGAGGCGCGCGGCGAACGCCGACGTTCCGGGAATGACCGGGCGGCAGATGGGCGAGGAGATAGACCGCCTCACTGCCCGTCTAGCCGCCAAGGGGTACAGACAGCCCTACCGCGCTTGGGCGCGGGGCCGTATCGAGGCCATCGGGCGCGAGATAGCGAGGCGAAAGAGAGGGGGCGGCGGCAGTGTGGAACGAGGACATTAGGCCCGTGACCGTGGACATGGGGAGGCTCATAACGTCGGCTCAGGCGGGCGCGGTGCTCGACCTCAGCGAGAGGGACGTTCGCCGCCTCATCAGACGTGGGACGCTCGACGAGGTGCGCATAGGGCGGCGCGTCTACGTAACCCGCAAGTCGGTCCTCGCGCTCGTGGGGGTGGACGATGGATGAGGAGGAGCGCCGGGCATACACCAACAGCTGTATGCATTTCTTCAAGTTCAACGCCGATACGTTGGCCCCGATATTCGACGATTTGACGCCGAGGGCGAGGGGCGAGGCACTCAACGCGGTATACGGCCTAGCGCTCTACGGCGAGGAACCGGGGCATATCTCGAAAGCCGCCCGCAGTGCCTACATGTGCGCCCGCCCCAACGTGCTCAAGGCACGGGCCAACGCCTCGCTCAAAGCCGACCCGTCGCGCCCGGACACCCGACCGGGCGCGGGCGCGGGGGCCGTATCGAGGCGACAGCTTGCCGCAGATTCGGCGGCGGCAACTCGGGCAGTACTCCGCGAGCACGAGGCGAGTACTCATGGGAGTACTCAGCGAGTACAAGCCGAGTACTCGACGAGTACAGGGGGCAGTACTCGGGCGAGCACTCAAAGCGGAAAGAGGCAACCAACAGGGGAAACACCCGGCGTACCTCCGGACATACCTCCCGACGTACCTCCGGACACACTATCTACTATGGGACTATCAACTATGGGACTAGTTGATGATGCATTGGGTGCGCCCGCCTACGAAACGGGCGGGGGACTGTTCCACGCCCCGTGCCCGGTATGCGGAAAGCGGGCGGTGGCCCGACTCGACGCCAACGGGGCTGCCTACACCACGGACGCCTGCGGGGAGCACGGTATCGAGTTGCCACCCGGATACGAGGCGAGGAGAGGCGCGGAGGGCTATACACTCGAACGCCCGACGCCCCTAACGGACGGCCCCGCCACGGCAGAGGGGAATAGGCATGGGGAGGGCTAGGGCCGCTATCCACGCCGAGTGGGAACCCGACGCCCTCAGCCACGCACCGCTTTTCGTCTCGATCAATCACGGGGGCGACGTATCAACCCGCGCGGCGCGGCATATGCAGGGGTTCGGTAGTAATATCCCTGAGCAAGAGACCGAACAGACGCGCTCCGTGCTCGCCGATTACATGAGGGACCCGAAGGAGGCCGGATACGATGAAGATTGATGAGTGCACGGAAATCTCCCACATGACGCTCCTGACGCTTCCATCCGAGCTCCCGCGTTCAAACTGGCGCAGGGTCCTAATCGACGGGAAGGCTTACGACCCCATCCCCGTCATGGATATGGGCGAGCGGTACGTCGCCGTCGAAGGGCATCACGACTTCACCGGCAAGGAGATCCGTTTCGAGTAGCGACGCGCGTTTTATGGCGCGGCTTCTCGCCGCCAGCATCCGAACAGGCTTGAACCAAAGCAAAAGGCCCCGCCACGGCGGGGCTATTTTCATGCCGGGGCGAACCCGCGAGGCGGGGCCGGGGGCGTGGCGTGTGCAGGGTTTCGGCGTTTCGCCGGGACATGCGGAGCGAGGCCGCCGAGGGCGCGGCGTCGGTGCAACATGGGGAGCGCCGGGACGAAACGGAGAGACGAGGAGGAGACATGGCGACTCGATTTATCGGGGGCATGATCGCCGAGGGCCTGCCGGAGATAGCGGGCGCGGTGCCCGCTGCGGGGGGGGGTTGTCGTGGAGGTGGACACGGCGCTAGAGCCGGAGCGCGGCGATCTGGTGGCGTGCTCGACAGCCGACGATTGCCCCTCAGCGCCCCAGATTGCCCGCATTCGGCGCGTTGACGCCGAGGCGGGGACGTTGGAGGTGCAGCCGTTGGACACGGCCCTAGAGGCCGCCACGGTGGCCCGGGACGCCAAGCCGGAGGACGGTCTTACCGTTGACGGCGTGATAGTTGCCGCCTACGCCCCCGTCTACGTGAGGGGCCGGGGCGGGGAACATTGGCTCAGGGCCTAGCACCCCGCATGGGCGGCCCCATCGCCGGGGCGGTATCGGGGCGCGGCCTCCGTAGACCAAAACCGCGCTCGTTCCAAGCCGATACCGCGCCGAGGGCGGGGCCGCTCAAATCGAATTATCGAAAGCCTAAAAAAGGGGCCGTATCCCGGTGCGCGGGGTGCGGCCCCGCTGCTTTAACGTCAACTGTGTCACCCATTAAAAAAGGGCGGGGAGGGGCACACGGGCCGTTCAACCTTAAGTTTCTTAAGCCCAAAAAAAGAGCCGGAGGAGGCGCGGGAGGCGTCGAGGCGAATACGGTTTCGCCGGAGTTTTGCGGCGATTTTGCGGCATTTCATTGCGGCAAGAGGCACGAATGAAAAACAGGCCAAGCGCTCTAAGCTCTTGACCTGCTGTTTTGCGTGGAGCGGGCAACGGGACTCGAACCCGCGAGTGTCAGCTTGGGAAGCTGATGCCTTACCACTTGGCGATGCCCGCTTGTGTGTTGGCTAGTATAACGCGGTTGTCTTGTTCGATACAAGGGTGGCGATGCTTGTTTTAGCTGTGGAGATTCGTTTGAAAATCGCGTCAATTGTGGAGATGAGGACCTTTGACCTCCTGTTCTCCCTATCTTCTACCTGCGCTTTTGCTTGATTGTTGTATTTGAGCTCAATTTGTCAGGAATTGGGCAAGCTTTTGGTCAGGCTCCGGTACTTACCCGCATGAACCTCGGGGGTAGCCTCATCCTACGCGTCGCAGCCTCCCCATGCGGCGCACGAGGGATAAGGAGCAGCCATGTCCAACGCACCCACGCACTCTGTCCACAGCGCAATCGCAACAGGTCCGCTGCTCCTGCTCCTCTT
>CABRZJ010000048.1:0-13626 GCA_902475425.1 uncultured Collinsella sp. | reverse complement strand
GGGTCACATTGACCACCTTGGCAAGCTCGCGCATGAGCTCAGGGCTCGTGTGTAGACGGCCGGCGGTATCGATAAGCACCAGGTCGCTGCCGCGCTTGTCGGCCTCGTCGAGCACGTCGTAGCAAACACTTGCCGGGTCGGAGCCGCGGTCGCGCTTGATGACGGGGACGCCAGCGCGCTGGCCCCACACATCGAGCTGCTCGATAGCGGCAGCGCGGAAGGTATCGGCCGAACCGATCACGACGTTCTTGCCGCGGGCGGCCATGGCGCTCGCGATCTTACCGACCGTCGTGGTCTTGCCGGCACCGTTGATGCCGACAAACAGCACGCAGCTCGGCGTATCGGAGAACGGGTCATGCTCGACGGGCACAAAGTGGCCCTCGAGCTGTTCGGCCAGGGCGCGGCGAAGCTGCGGGGCGGTCTTGAGGTTCTTCTTGGCCGCGGCATCGCGCAGGTCATCGGAGACCTGAATGGCGACCTCGGCGCCCATGTCACCCATGACGAGGGTGTCCTCCAGGTCCTCCCAAAAATCCTCGTCGACCTCGCCGCCAAAGTAGAAGACCTCGTTGAGGGCCTCGCGGCTGCGCTCAAGTCCGCGCGAGAGAGAATCGAAGAATCCCATTATGCATTCACGACCTTTCCGGTTTCGCGATCGAGTTTTTGCGAGACGACGCGACTGACGCCGTCGGCTTGCATCGAGACGCCATAGAGGACGTCAGCGTCCTCCATAGTACGGCGCTGATGCGAGATTACCAAGAGCTGCGTATCGGAGCGCAGCACATCGAGGGCGCCGATGAGCTTGGACAGGTTGGCGTCGTCGAGCGCCGCCTCGACCTCGTCCAGCACATAGAACGGCACCGTGCGTGTACGGTACACGGCAAAGAGCAGGGCGAGCGCCGTCAGACTCTTCTCGCCGCCCGACATGAGCATCATCTTGGTAATGCGCTTGCCGCGCGGCTGCGCCACGACCTCGATACCCGTCTCGGCAGGATGCTCGGGATCGGTCATCTCCAGATGAGCCTGGCCGCCCGGGAAGAGCATAGCGAAGATCTCGCGGAAGTTCGCATCGACCTTCTCAAACGTCACCAGGAAGGCCTTCCGCATCTTGCGATCAATGGCCACGGTGATCTTGGTGAGCGCCTTGCGCGCGCTCTCCAGATCGGCCAGCTGCCCCTCGATGTAATCGGCGCGGCGCTTGAGCTGCTCGTACTCCTCCATGGCAACCTGGTTAACGGGACCAAGGTTGTTGATCTGGCGCACAAGCTGGTTGAGTTCGCGCTCGGCGGCATCGCGGTCCGTGGGCGCCGGAAGCATGAGCGCTTCCTCGAGTACCGTGGTGCCATCGGCGGTAATGGCCTTAATGGCGGCCTCTACCTGCACCTCGAGCTTGCCACGCGCGACCTTGAACTCGTTTTGCGTGGCGGAGGCGGTATCGACCCGCTCCTTAGCGCGGGCAACCTCTGCCTTGGCATCCTCGATGGTCTTCTTGAGCGAAGCGGAGTCCGCCTCCTCCAGAGAGGCCTGGTCACGCAGGCGCGCTGCCCAATCCGACGCGCGTTCCAACAGAGCAGAATAGCGTTCGTGCATGGGGTCGACGCGCAGGCGCAGCAGCTCGAGCGAACGCGAAGCCTGGCGTGTTCCGCGGATACGACGGTCGATGCCCTCAAGACGATGCTCAAGGTCGGGCACGCGGCCCTTCAGCGAACGCAGGCGCTCGCTCGTCTGGGCCAGGCGCACCTTGGCATCGGCGAGCTTACCGGCGGCCTCGGAATCGTCACGGCGAACGCGATCGAGCTCATCGTTGGCCTCGGCAATCTGGAGACCCAGGTCGCTTGCCTGTGCACGCGCCTCGTCACGCGAACGGGTGAGCTCGTCAACGCGCGGACGGGCGGCACGAACGGCCTCGGCAGCCTGCTCGCGGCGCTTGGAGATGCGCACGCGCTCGACCTCGGCATTGTTGGCGCTTTGCTCCAGGCGGCCGATCTCGGAGAGCAGCGAGCGGCGCTCGCCCTCAAGACGGGCGATCTCACCGGCGGCATCGCCCTCGGCGGCACGGGCCTCCTCGACGGCAGCGTTGGCCTCAACGACTTGGTCCGAAGCATGCTCAAAGATGGCAGCCAGATCGGGTTCAAGGCCCTCGAGCTCACGGATGCGGCGCTTGCGCTCCAAGGCACCCGAAGCCTCGCCGGCATCAAGCCCCACGCGCACCAGGCCGCCGCAGGCGACGCGGGCGCCATCGGGGGTCACGTAAGTCACGCCTTCAACGACCGGCGCCGACAGCGCGGCAGCAAGATCGTCCACGACGTAATAGCCGCCGAGCAACGCCTCGACGACGGGACCGTAGCCTGCGCGTGCGGACAGACGATCAACCAGACGGGTACCGGCAGCGCCCTCAGCGGCGGTAGAGCCGCTCACGTCGCGCGCCACCAGCAGTGCCTCGCCCGAGGCCTTCTTCTGGTCCAGAGCGGCACGACTGGCACGCTCAAGCGCAGACGTATCGTCGAACAGAAGCGCATCGATATCGCCGGCGAGCAATTGCTCAACCAGGCCCTCAAGCTCGCGCGGGGCCTCGAGCACGTCGCCCAGACGACCCGAGACATCGTCGCCCAGCGCACCCACCAGACGGCTCACGAGCGGCGAGCTGTCGGCCATACGGGAATCGAGCTTCTTTTGGCTGGCAAGCTCCGAGCGCACCTCGGATAACTTGTTGCGCGCCTCGCTCTCGCGGGCACGCAGGTCCTTCAGGGCCGCGCGTGCCGTCTCGGTGGCCTCACGCGCATCGACCTGAGCCTGGCGCGCTTCCTCAAGAGCGCCCTCAAGCTCCTCGGCGCGGTCGCGACGGCTCTCGAGCGAGGCCGTGACCTCCTCGAGCTGCTCGTCAATCTGCTCCAGGCGCGAGGCATACATGTTGTCCTCGACCTCGGCATTGCTCAAGGAATCCTTCACCTTGGCGAGCTCGAGCGCGGCGTTATCGGCCACACGCTGCACATCGCGCTGCTCGCGCGTGAGCTGCGAAATCTGATTGTCGAGCGCCACACGACGCTCGTGGAGCTGGGCGGCGGCAGGACCGGCGGCGTCAACGTCGTCCTGGGCCTGCATGTGCGCACCGGTCACTTCCTCAAGCTGGGCACGCGCATCCTCGAGCTCCTCGACCACGCGACGACGCTGATGCTCGGAGCTCGAGATCTGGCCGCGCATGTCGGACAGGCGCGACACCATGTTGTGACCCTTTTCCTCGAGTAGGCGCATGTCGGAGTTGATGCGGCCGACCACGTCTTGCATATGGCGGCGCTGCTCGCCTAGGTCGCCCACAAACAGGCCCTTTTCCTCGAGCATGACCTGAAGTTTCTCGAGCTCGCGCTCCTTTTCGCCCATGCGGTACTGCGCAAGCTCCAGCTCGGCGACACCTTCCTTGGAACGGCTCTCCAGGTCGTTCCACTGCGACTGCAGCGAACGCAGCTCGTCGACGGCTAGCATCTGCGTAAGCTCGTTCGCGCGCGAGGACAGCTCTTTGTACTTGCGCGCGCGATCGACCTGACGCTCCAACGGTCGCAGCTGACGGGCGATTTCCTTATTGATGTCGCGGGCACGCGTCAGGTGCTCGTCCATCGACTTAATTTTTTTGAGTGCACGCTCCTTGCGACGCTTGTGCTTGGAGATGCCGGCGGCCTCCTCGATAAGGGCGCGGCGCTCCTCGGGGCGGCTCTGCAAAATGGCGTCGAGCTTGCCCTGGCTGATGATGGAATGCGTATCCTTGCCCAGGCCCGAATCGTGCAGGATGTCCTGAATGTCCATCAGACGGCACGGACTCGAGTTGATGAGGTACTCGCTTTCGCCCGAGCGATACATGCGACGGGTGATGGCGACCTCGTCAAAATCGACGGGCAGCATATGGTCCGAGTTATCGAGCACCAGCGTGACCTCGGCGACACCCACAGGCTTGCGCGCTGACGAGCCCGAGAAGATGACATCCTCCATGGCCTGGCCGCGCAGCTGCTTGGCGCTCTGCTCGCCCAGGACCCACAGAATCGAGTCGGAGATGTTCGATTTTCCCGAGCCATTGGGACCGACGATGACGGTCAGGCCCGGCTCAAACGTCATGTGGGCGCGGTCGGCAAACGACTTGAACCCTTTGAGCGTGAGGGACTTGAGATACACGGTTCCTCGCTTAAACAGGCTTCTTGTTGAGAATCACGCCGTTGGTGGTGTAGCCCATGCGGTCGAGTGCCTCGAGCGCAGCGGCCCCCTCGGCCTCCTTCTTGGAGGAACCGGTGCCGCGGCCCTGGCGAATACCGTCGATGAGCACCACAGCGGTAAAGGTGGGCGCATGCGCGGGGCCCTCGGAACCGACCAGCTTATACGCGGGAGGCTCGTGGCCGTCGGCCTGCACGCACTCCTGCAAAAACGACTTGGGGTTCGCGGGGTGCTCGGCACGCTCGGAAGCCAGGTGCGGCTTGAGTGTACGGTGGATAAACTCCGCCGCCGCATCCCAGCCGGCATCCAGGTACAGGGCGCCCACGAGCGACTCGTAGACGTTCTCGAGCGCCGAGTGCAGACCGCGCGCGCCCGTGCCGGTCTCGGAGGCACCAAAGATGATGATGTCGTCGATGCCCAGCTCATGGGACACCTCGGACAGCGTGGCGCCCGAGACGAGCGACACCTTCAGGCGCGTAAGCTTGCCCTCGTCAAACTCCGGATAGGACTCAAAGAGCGAGCGGGCAACCACGGCGCCCAAAATGGAATCGCCCAAAAACTCAAGGCGCTCATAGCTCGCCGAGACGGGCTGACCTTCCACGGCAGAAGGGTGCGTGAGAGCCGCGCGCAGCAGCACCTTGTTATTGAACTCGTGGCCCAGGATTTCCTGGGCGCGCGCGAGTCGTTGAGATAAAGCCAAGACTTAGGCCTCCTTGGCGTTTTCAATAGCGTCGACAGCGTCGGCGACAGAGTTGAGCGACAGCAGGGTCTCGTCATCGATCTCGAGGTCGAACTCGTCCTCGATGGCCGTCACCAGCTGCAGACGCTCGAGCGAATCAGCATCGAGATCGTCAAAGGTAGTCTCGTCGCTAATGTCGGCGACATCGACGCCCAGAACGTCAGCGGCGACTTCGGCGATCTTATCGAAGATTTCGGAGCGGTCCATAGCGCTTCCTCTCGTATTGCGTGAACATCAACGAGCTGGCGCCGCAAGCGCAGCGCCAAGACACGGTTTTGATTCTACCCCACGACGAAGGCCGCGAGGCACATAACAGAGCTCTAACTCGCTCCTACAAAACGATGCCGTCCATAGAGTTGGCGACGTTCTCGACCAGCCCGGCGCGCACGGCCTCCGCCGCGGCGAGCGTACCGTTTTTGACGGCCTCGACCGAGGTGGCACCGTGGCCGATCAGGACCACGCCACGCAGGCCCAGCAGAATGGCGCCGCCCTTAGCATCGCCCGAGAGCTTTGCCTTGATCTCGCGCATCTGCTTTTTGATGAGCAGCGCGGCAATCTTGGTGCCAAGCGAAGCCATAAAGGCACCCTTGAGCTCTTGCAGCAAAAACTTAGCGGCGCCCTCGGTCGCCTTGAGCGCGATGTTGCCCGACATGCCATCGGCAACGACGACGTCAAAGTTACCCGAGGTCAGGTCGGTACCCTCGCAGTTGCCCACAAAGCCGGGAACCGCGGCCTTCATGGCCGGGAAGCACGCCTTGGTAAAGTTGGAGCCCTTCTCATCCTCGGTGCCGTTGCCGAGCAGGCCGACGCGGGGATGTTCAATGCCCAAGACGACGCGCGCATAGGCGCTACCCATCTGGGCAAAACGCACCATGTCGTCGACCTCGACATCGGGGTTGGCGCCCATGTCGCACAGGACCGTCAGGCCGCCGGCGCGGTTGGGCAGTGCATTGGTGAGGCACGGACGCACCGGCTGCTTCTTGCCCTCGGCCTGATACCTAAATGGCGTCACGTAGGCGGTAGCGGCAGCGGTCATGGCGCCAGTGGAGCCGGCAGAGAAGAACGCATCCGCGTTACCCTTCTTGATAGCACGGCAGGCAAGCACAATCGAGGATTTGCGCTTGGTCATCACGGCTCGAATGGGATCGTCATCCATGGCGATGACATCGGGCGCCTCCAAGGCCTCAACCGCGAGCGTGAGCCGCGCAAAGGGGTTCACGATCTCTGCGGGGCCAACGGCCAAGACCTCGATATCGGGATCCGCCGCAAGCGCCGCCTCGATACCGTCGAGGACAACCTGAGGCTTCTCGTCTCCACCCACAACGTCTACACAAACGCGAACGTTACTCATATACATACTCCTTATACAAAAATGGCCGACTCATTGAGCCGGCCATTGTGGTTCCAGTTGGAACGGCATCGCATCCAGAGTATACAGTTACTCGGTAACGATAACCTCGCGGTCCTTGTAGAAACCGCAGCTGGGGCACACGTGGTGCGGGAGCTTGACAGCGCCGCAACGGGGGCACGTGGACTGAGCCGCAGCCGAGATCTTCATGTTGGCGGAACGACGGGTGTGAGTGCGGATACGACCCTGCTTTTGTTTAGGTACGGGCATAGTGACCTTCCTTATGAACTATCCAGTGTGGCGATTACGCGCAAGTAGCGATACTACCACAGTTTTACTCGTCAAGCTTGAGATTCTTCAATGCTGCAAATGGATTTTCCGTGGCAGCGGCCCATTCGGCCTCTGCTTGAGCGGCGCAATCGCATTGCTCGACGTTGAGATTGATGCCGCAGGTGGGGCACAGGCCGCGGCAATCGGGCTTGCACAGGACAACGAACGGCGTGTCCATGACGACCGCGTCGTTGATGGGCTCGCCCAGATCGACGATGCGATCCTCGCCCAGCAGCTCGTAGCCGTCTTCGTAGGCCTCGGGGTCCTCGGGCTCGTTAAAGAGATAGAATTCCTCAATCTCACCGGCGATATCAAACGAAGCGGGCTCCAGGCAACGGTCGCACTCACCGGTTGCGTGCGCGCGGACCATGCCCGTAAGCAGAACACCGGTGCCGGCATTGGTAAAGACCACGTCGTAGTCAATGCCGTCCTGCAGCTGGTACTCCTTCTCGCCCACCGTATAGGCGGCGACATCGACCTTGCCGGTCAGCGGATACGAGTCTCCGGGAAACTCGAGCTGCTCGGAAAGATCGACGGTAACGTTCGGGAACTCAGCCATTACCACTGACCATTCTGCTGGGCGGCACCCTCGTTAAGCTGCTGGCGACAACGGGTGACGGTGCCGGTCAGGCTCTTGAGGTTCTCCTCGAGGTGCGTAAAGACCTGCTCGGCGTAATCCTCGGCGGCATAGCGCGTCTCGCGTTCATACTGCTGGGCACGGTCGCGGATATCGTCGGCCTGCTGCTGCGCCAAGCGGACGATCTCCTGCTCACCGGCAATGGTGAGGGCCTGCTGCTGAGCATCGGCGATGATGGAATCGGCCTGAGCGGCGGCGGAAGCCATAAGCTCCTCGCGCTCCTTGAGGATACGGCGGGACTTCTGCCATTCCTCGGGATAGCTCATGCGGATCTCGTCGAGGATGTTAAAGAAGACGTCGGCGTCGATAACCTTCATCTGGGCGTTCTTGCCGAACGGCGTCTTAGCCTCTTCGATGAGCCCCTCGAGCTCGTCGACAAGACTCACGATCCTGTCGCCAGGAAAATTCTCGCCCGGCATCCGGTCTCCTTTCATAGGTAACATATCATCGTGTTAGTTTACCACATGCCACCAGGCATTAAAAAACGTCACGAAAAGCGATGTTTGAGCGCCTTGACCACATTGGGCGGAACAAAATTAGAGACGTCGCTACCGAGCGAGGCAATCTGGCGAACCACCGAGCTCGAGATATAGCCGTACTGCGGAGCACTCATGACAAAGATGGACTCCAGCTCGTTATCCAGGCGGTAGTTGAGGTCGGCCTGCTGCAACTCGTACTCAAAGTCGGTCATGGCACGCAGGCCCTTGACCACGGCTCCTGCTCCCTGTTCGCGGGCAAAATCGACCAAGAGCCCGGTGAAGGGCAGCACCTCGACGCCGTCAATATCACCGAGCGCCTCACGGGCCAGCGCCACGCGCTCATCGAGCATAAACGTGGTGCCGACGCCGTTTTTGCCCTGCGACTCGGCAACGGCCACGATCACGCTGGGAAAGATGCGGCGGGCGCGGCGGATGACGTCGATATGGCCAAACG
Source organism: uncultured Collinsella sp. (assembly GCA_902475425.1). GTDB lineage: Bacteria > Actinomycetota > Coriobacteriia > Coriobacteriales > Coriobacteriaceae > Collinsella. Next base: position 5,445 of record CABRZJ010000048.1, on the reverse strand, counting down.
TGATGGGATCGAAGGTGCCCGGGACAATCACGCGGTTGATGGTGTCATTCATGGGCGTCCTCCAAAGGCGCATCCTCGTCATTGTCGCTGTCGTCGGCGTTGTCGGCCTCATTCGTGGCCGACCAGCGCAACAAGTCAACCGAAGTTATGCCGTAGCGCTTCTCGCGCACGGTCTCAAAGCCGGCCGGGTGAGCGCCCGTATCGGCCGCGGCGTGCTCAAAGAGCGCGTAGGCGCCCTGTGCCAGCAAGCCTTGCTGAGCCAGGTTCTGTAGCAGATCCTCGACCGGCTCGGCGCCAAAAGCATAAGGCGGGTCGAGCAGGACCAGGTCAAAGGGACCGCCCGGCACGCGGCCGCGCGAGGCGCTTGCCAGCACGTCACCCGTCACCACGCGCCAACGCGCACGGTCACGGCACAGCGACTCGATATTCTTGGTAATCAGACGAGCAGCGTTGCGATCGATCTCGAACGTGGTGAGCGAGCGGGCACCGCGCGAGAGCATCTCAATGCCCAAGGCGCCGGAGCCGCCAAAGGCATCCAGCACGCGGACCTCGTCCAGATCGAAGTCGAATGCCGACATGACCATAGATGCGCACGCCTCGCGCACGCGATCGGTCGTGGGGCGGGTGACATCGCGACCACGGGGCTCTTCGATCTTGCGACCGCGCCATTCGCCGCCGATGATTCTCATCCTCCGCTGACCTCCTTAAAGATGTGTCGATACCGCATGGCGACCGCATCGCGTAGAGGGCGCGTCGCCACAGAGTCAAGGTTGCAAGCATACCGCAAGAGCTCGACCGCGTCCAAATGGGCCCACTCGATCAATTCCTCGTCGGCATCAAGGTCAACAAAGCGCAAGGTCACGCCGCCATGCTGGCGGTAACCCAGGATTTCGCCCTCGTGGCGCAGACGCAGGTCCATCTGGGCGAGCGTAAAGCCGTCCGAGGTCTTCTCGAGTGACTGGAGGCGGTCTTGTGCCGCCGACGCGCCGCCGTTGCCCTTGGAGTGCGTCATGACCAGGCACGTACCCGACACGCTGCCGCGGCCTACGCGCCCGCGCAGCTGGTGCAAGGCCGCCAAACCAAAGCGCTCGCCGTTCTCGATGACCATGACGGTGGCGTTGGGCACGTCAACGCCCACCTCGACCACCGTGGTCGAGACGAGCACATCGATCTCGCCACGCTTGAAGGCATCGATGACCCGGTCCTTCTCCCCCGCCGGCATGCGGCCGTGAAGACGCTCGATGGTAAGCCCCGGTAATGCCAGACGAAGGCGATCGAGCTCGGTCGCCGTGTCGTGCAACGGCACGGGCACGGTCACGCGGCCCTCGTCGTCGCGAGCGATGCCGGGTACGTCTTCGAGCTCATCGGCCGAATCGCTCGGCTCCACGAGCGGACAGATCACGTAGGCCTGCTGCCCTTTTTCGTGCGCCTCTCGAATGGCGCCATAGGCCAGGTCGCGACTCGACTCGGTGAGAACGCGCGTCGTCACGCCGGCACCCGGAACGGGACGATGGCGGATGATGCTCGTATCCAGGTCGCCGTACACCGAAAGCGCCAGCGTGCGCGGAATCGGCGTGGCAGTCATGACCAGCAAGTCGGCACCCGGGCCCTTTGCGCGTAGAGCGTTACGCTGGCCCACGCCAAAGCGGTGCTGCTCGTCGATCACCACAAGCGACAAATGCTTGAACGTGACGTTCTCCGAAAGCACCGCATGGGTACCAAAGAGCACGTCGAGTTCGCCAGACTGGAGTCGCGCATGAATCTGTTCACGCTCGGCCGCCGGCGTGGCGCCCGTCAAGAGCGCCCAGGTCACGCCAGCCTGCGAGAGCAAGGGGCCGGTCTTATCGGCATATTGACGCGCCAGCACGCCCGTGGGCGCCATAACGCAGGCCTGAGTGCCGCTATCGGCCGCAACCGCCAACGCGCAGGCGGCAACGGCGGTCTTACCGGTACCGACGTCGCCCAGCAGCAGACGGTTCATCACGCGACCGCCATCGCACATGTCATGCAGGATGTCTTGAAATGCAGCCTCCTGCTCATCGCTCAGCGAAAACGGCAGGGTTTGCTTGAGCGCGGCCAGGTGCTCGTCCGCGGTGTGGGCATAGGGCACCACATCGACCAGGCCTCCATCGTTGCGCAGGCGCAGCGCTAACTGCAGATAGAGGCACTCCTCGTAGGCAAGACGCCGGCGTGCGATGTCGCGCTCGGCCATGCTCGAGGGAAAGTGGATCGAGCGCAGCGCACGGGCATTGCTCATGAGCTTCCGCTTTGCGCGCAGCGGCGCGGGAATGGGATCGAACGGATTGGCGACCACTTCGAGCGCGCCGCTTACGATGCGGCGCATCCACGCCTGGCTCACGCCATCGCTCACATAATGGACCGGCAGTATGGTGCCCGCGGCACGCCCATCCTCGAGCTTTTCGAAATGCGGCGAGGCCATCTGCTTAAAGCCGTAGGCAAACTCGACCTTACCCATCACGGCCAGGCGGTCGCCTTGCTTGAACTGCTGGGCGATCCAGGGCTGACGGAAAAAGGCGACCTGCAGCACGCCCGTCTCGTCCACCAGCGAGACCTCGGTCACCTGCATACGCGGGCGGGGCTGCTTTTGAACGATACGATCGACCGTGGCGACAATCGTGCACACGGTACCGATGGGAGCCATCTCGATGGACCAGGAGCGCGTAAAGTCGAGATATCGGTGAGGGATATGGAGAAGGAGGTCCCCCACCGTCCGAATTCCCAGACGGCGAAGGGCCTCCTCACGTTTACCCGAAACATATTTGAGTCGCGCGATATCCTCGTCGAGCGCATTGCTCTGGGCAAAGCGCTCCGAGGCGCGCGGCACGGAGCACAGCTCGGACATGGGTAGATGCCTACTCGATCGAGAAGATCACGGGATAGAGCGGCTGCTCGCCACGATGAGCATCGATCTCCAGATCGGGCTGAGCCTCCTCGATGGCGTCGACGATCTCCTGGAAGGCCTCATCGGACAGCTCCTCGCCGGCCAGAATCGTCAGTGCGTCGCCCTCCTCTTCCTCCTGCATGCGGTTGATGCAATCGAGCGTGACCTGCTTCACATCGGAGCCGACCACGTCGATGGAACCGGCAATGATACCCATGACATCACCGGAGTGAATCGGAGAGCCGTCAGAGGCGCTGGAATCGCGCACGGCACGGGTGACCTCGCCATCGCGGACCTCGCTGATGGCGTCGACCATGGCGGCAACAGCATCCTCGAGTTCGGAATCGGGCAGGACCGCGAACAGCGCGGAGAACGCCTGCGGGACGGTCTTGGTGGGAACGACGGCGACCTTCTTGTCGGTGCAGGCAGAAGCGGCAGCCTCGGCAGCCATGCGGATGTTGCCGTTGTTGGGCAGGATGATGACCGAGGTCGCGTTGACCTGGTCGACGGCGCCCAGCAAGTCGGCGGTCGAGGGGTTCATGGTCTGGCCACCCGACACGATCACATCGACGCCGAGGGACTTGAGGATGTCGGCCTCGCCGGAACCGGCGGCAACGGCGACAAAACCCAGCGCCTTCGCAGGCTCGGCGGCCTTCTCCTGGTCCTCGTGGATCTTAGCGGTACGGTCGTGGGCCTCCATCTCCATGTTGTGGATAAAGACCTCATAGATCTGACCGAGCTGCAGCATGTGCTCGAGCACCAGGTTGGGGGTGTTGGAGTGCACGTGGATCTTGTAGTCGGGGTAGGCGCCCACGAGCAGCTCACAGTCGCCCATAGAACCCAGGAACTTCAGGCACTCGTCCTCGTCAAAAGGAGCGTCGGCCTTAAAGAGGAACTCGTTGCAGTAGCGGAACTCCGAGCCCTCCCAGTCGTCGTTAGCCTCGATCTCAACACGGCCAAGAGCGGCATCGCGAGCAGAGCCGGCGGAATCGAACGTAGCGGAGAAATCCTCGACCACGGTGCTGCGGCCAAGAGCAGCGGCAACAAAGTTCTCCAAGAAGATGGCAAAGCCAAAGGCGCCGGAGTCGACCACGCCGTTCTCCTTGAGGACGGGCAGCAGGTCGGGTGTGCGGGCGACGGACTGGTAGGCCTCGACGACGATGGCGTCAAGCGCATCCTCGGCAGAGAACTTCTTCTTCTCGCACTCGTCTGCCTTGGTCGAAACATCACGCAGGACCGTGAGGATCGTGCCCTCGATGGGCTTACGAACAGCCTGGAAGGCAACCTTGACGGCACGACGGAAGGCGAAGGCGATATTGGCGGATGTAATGGGCTCATCGGCAGAGACAAGGCCCTCGGCCACGCCGCGTAGGATCTGCGAGGTGATGACACCGGAGTTGCCACGGGCGCCCATCAGGGAGCCGTGGGTGATAGCGCCGGCAATGGCCTCCATGTCGGCATCGGCGGGAAGGGCGGAAAGCTCCTTGGTCACCGAGGCGAGCGTGAGCGACATGTTGGTGCCGGTGTCACCGTCGGGTACGGGGAAGACGTTGAGCTTGTTGATCTCCTCGGCCTTTTCGGAAACGGCAGCCGCAGCGATCGGAAAACAGGTGCGAATGGTCTTTGCAATCATGGGTGGTGAAATCTCCGTATTCGGATGCTAGTTCAGACGGCTCTTGAGCGCGTCGATGTGAATGCCGATCTTAAGGCTGGCGGGATCGATCTGGGCGATCTCCTGCAGGGTGAAGGCGACGGAGCTCGAAAGATTGTGGCAGACGGACTTCATGTTGACGCCGTTCTCGAGCACGACGTGAAGGTCGACCGTGAGGCCGTTCTCGTCGGCGGAAACAAGCACGCCCTTGCGGAGGCGCTGGCCGGCAAGCAGGCGCACGCTCTCGGCGCCCTGCAGCTGTTCGGCCATACCGACGACGCCGTAGCACGTCATCGCGGCATAACCGGCAATATCGGCAATAACGTCGTTCGAGACGCTCAGGCTGCCGTTAATGGTCTCAGACACAAGAATCTCCTTTTCTGGTACTCGCGGCACCATGTCGTGGGAGCAATCATTCCAATAGTTTACAACGACAGCGCCATGTTAAGGCCACGGGGTTCGCGATTACATCCTCGACACGAAATGTTGATACGGTAACGTTCGCCGCCGGCGATCGCGGCATGAAAAAACCCGCCGCATAAGCGACGGGTTTTAAAACCTGGCTCCCCGGGTAGGACTCGAACCTACAACAACGCGGTTAACAGCCGCGTGCTCTACCATTGAGCTACCGAGGAATTTAAAAGCCCAGCGAAATGGGCTGAGAAATTCTGGCTCCCCGGGTAGGACTCGAACCTACAACAGCGCGGTTAACAGCCGCGTGCTCTACCATTGAGCTACCGAGGAATAGGTGCGTGCTCTCAAGCAACGAAGTTTATTATACGGACGATTGAGCGAAGGGCAAGAACTTTTTTAAGAATTTTTCCGACCCAGTCATTGGCCTTGATTATCAACTTCATCCGAACACTTCCCACATTCATCCGCACATGTGCGG
>CABRZJ010000047.1:0-13881 GCA_902475425.1 uncultured Collinsella sp. | reverse complement strand
GTGCAGATTTCCGTCGACACCGCTCGCGAGGCGGCAACGGGATCATCGAGATAGGTAAACAGTTCGTCGCGCAGCAAATTGAGCGAGCGGCCGAGCTCCGCCGTGCGGCGCGAACGCAAGCTCGACGCCATGCCGACCAGCTGAATAGACAGGTAATCGCAGATGACCTCGAGCACGTTAACGTCATAGGCAAGTGGCGCCTGGGGGCGTTTCCAGCCAACTTCTAACACGCCAAGGACCTGCGTGCCGTAAAACACGGGAAGACAGATCTCGCTGCGATACGGGGGCATATCCTGCACGCGCAGCAAGTGCTTGGAACGATTGTCCAAATCCATGAACATGCCCGAAGCAACCCGATCGCCCTCAAGGTCCTGCTGAATCGACAGGCGACAGGCACGCGACTCGCGAAGCACGTAGGTCGGAATGCCCGCGCCGTACGGCATAAACTCGGGCAGATAGCTGTCCTCAAGCTCCTTAGAAACACCGCGGAGCTTAAAGCCGCCGCTCTCGGAAAAATAGATAGCCGCACCGGAGGCATCGAGCGTTCCAACGAGCTGATTCAAAACGGTATCGAGCAAGCTGGGGAGCTCATCGGAGCCCACGGTACTCATAATGACCGAAAGGGTACCCGAAAGGCGTTTATTCGCCACCCTAAGCTCCGATAGCGCACGTTTGAGCTGACGATCGTGGGAATACTGCTCTTCGATGCTGTGAAGCGCCACCAGGACACGCGGTGCACGACGTCCAAAGATACGCGGAGGCGTAACGGAACCCGCGCGAACCAAGACGGGAATAAAAGACCCGTCGCTCAGCTTGAGCATCAGCTCGCTCTCGGAGCCATCGGTCTCAAACGGCAGACGATGTTCGGTCGCGCGCTCAAAGGCAGACGAGTACAGAACGTCTTTGACATCACCGCCGATGACGTCAGCGCGTTCCTCGCACATCAGGTCGAGCAAACGATTATTCACATGCAGAATGGTTCCGTCGAGCTCACAGATGATGACAGCATCGCTCGTGATCTCGACCAGTTGGGCAACGTCTGCCCACTCGTTGCGCTCAAGCGTTTCCATCGTGGACCTCACCGTCTATCGGTAACAAAAAAGCCTCCGAAGAGGCTTCTCAAATGCGATGGTGTCGGAGGCGGGACTTGAACCCGCATGACCAAAAAGCGGTCACTAGCACCTCAAGCTAGCGCGTCTGCCAATTCCGCCACTCCGACATGCTATGTTGTTGATTCGCAGTTCGTTTTGTTGGACCCGCGCGTTCAACGAGGAAGATAATAACCTATGATTCGAGAACTGTGCAAGCACTTTTTTGAAAAAAGTTTACGAATTTGTAAATGCGCAGGTAGACGGACCTGTTCGGGCCGGAATGAGGTTGCTTTCCAACGCGTCCTCGGGCATGCGGCATTATTTTGATCCGCGCTTCGCGCTACAAAATAATGCCGCCCCCTGCGGAATGCGTTGGAAAGCAACCTCATTCCGGCCCTAGGAGTAGGTACTCCGGGCACAGTTCTCAAACATGTTCTGGAGGCTGATGTAAATTTAGTGGCTCGGCTTTGCCGAGCCCTTATATGGGGAGGCCGGAGCTAAAGCTCCGGCCTCACTAACTTTCCTATTAGATTAAGTGAGCGATCAAGGAATCGCACCCCTCCCTGCCGCGTTGCCGCAGGGCCCGTGTTGGACTTAGTTTTCAGAACATTCCGCAGACCAGGAAACCCCCTTATCCGCAGCTCCGAAGGAGCAGGATAAGGGGGTTTCCATGGTCGAGGACGTTCTGAAAACTAAGTCCAGCACGGGCCCGGACAGGTCACCGACTACAGGTCGATGTGCGATTCCTTAATCGGGAACGGCTCGGCGAAGTGGCACGCGCAGCAGTGACCCGGGGCAACTTCCTTAAACTCGGGAAGCTTCTCGGAGCAGATACCCTGCGCAATCGGGCAGCGCGTGTGGAAACGGCAGCCGGTCGGCGGATCCAGCGGCGACGGCGGATCGCCGGCGAGGATGATGCGCTTGCGGGTCTTCTGGATATCCGGATCGGGCACCGGCACAGCAGACAACAGCGACTGCGTGTACGGATGGTGCGGCTCACTGTAGAGCGTCTTCCAGTCCGAAACCTCGACCATCTTGCCCAGATACATAACGGCAACGCGATCGGAGATGTGCTGTACGACAGAGAGGTCGTGAGCAATGAAGAGATAAGCCGTACCAAACTTGTCCTGGAGTTCCTTAAGAAGGTTCAGAACCTGGGCCTGAATGGATACGTCAAGTGCAGAGACAGGCTCGTCGCAGATGATCAGCTTGGGCTTCAGAGCGAACGCGCGGGCGATGCCGACACGCTGGCGCTGGCCGCCCGAGAACTCGTGCGGATAGCGGTTGATGTGCTCGGGGTTCAGACCGACAACGTCCAGCAGCTCGCGGACACGCTCGATACGCTCTTCCTTGGTGCCAACGCCATGAATGGTCATGGGCTCAGAAACAATCTCGCCGATGGTCATACGAGGGTTGAGCGAAGCATAGGGATCCTGGAAGATGAACTGCATCTCGCGACGCATATCCTTGATCTCGTGCTTGCTCATCTCGGCAACGTCTTTGCCCTGGAAGAACACTTTGCCTGCCGTCGGCTTGGTCAAGCGCATGATGGTGCGACCCGTCGTGGACTTACCGCAACCAGACTCGCCAACCAGGCCAAAGGTCTCGCCCGGATAAATCTCGAACGAAATGTCATTCACTGCAGAGACGACACGCTTGGAAAAACGCTTGGCGAACATGCCGGACTCAGCGGGGAACTCCTTAGAGAGGTGCTCGACTTTCAGCAACGGAGTACGCTCGTTGGTATCTGCCATTACGCCTCGCCTCCCTTCTTGGAATCCTTGCGCGTACGGGACGTCTCAGGAGCGTTCTTGAGAAACTCGGGGTCACCGGAGTAGTGGCACGCAGAGTAATGACCAGACTCGGTGACAACGCGCTCGGGGCGCTGCTTGCGGCACTTATCGGTCGCATAGGGACAACGAGGCGAGAACACGCAGCCCTCGGGCAGGTTCATGAGCGAAGGCGGGTTGCCGTGAATCGGCGTAAGCGGCTTCTTCTCTTCGATGGCCTGCTCCGGGATGGAGCGGATAAGGCCCCAGGTGTAGGGGTGGCGGCTCTCGTAGAAGATTTCCTCAGCAGTACCGAACTCGACGGGACGGCCGGCGTACATAACCATGATCTTGTCGGCCATGTCGGCGACGACGCCCAGGTCATGGGTAATCATGATGATGGCGTTGCCGTTCTTCTCCTGCATTTCCTGCATGAGCTCGATAATCTGAGCCTGAATGGTAACGTCCAGAGCCGTCGTGGGCTCGTCGGCAATCAGAATATCGGGATCGCAGGCAAGAGCCATGGCAATCATGACGCGCTGACGCATACCGCCAGAGAACTGGTGCGGATACTCATTGACGCGCTTCTCGGGCTCGGGAATACCAACGAGGTCCAAAAGCTCGGTGGCACGCTTGAGCGCCTCCTGCTTGGAGTAGCCACGGTGCAGACGAAGGCCCTCGCCCACCTGCTTGCCGATCTTATAAACCGGGTTCAAGGAGGTCATAGGATCCTGGAAGATCATCGCGATGTCGTTACCGCGAATGTGCTGCATCTCTTCCTCGGTCATTTCGAGGATGGAGCGACCGCGATATCGAACGTCACCGCCCTCAATCTTTCCCGGAGGCATCGAGATAAGGCCCATGATGGTCATGGCGGTCACGGACTTACCGGAGCCGGACTCACCGACGACGCCCAGGGTCTCGCCGCGATCGAGCGTGTAGGAGACACCGTCGACAGCGCGAACGACGCCATCCTCGGTGTGGAAATACATCTTAAGGTCATCGACCTCGAGCAGATGCTGGCCCTCGGGAACCGGCTGGTCCTTCAGGTCCACATAGTTCTTGTTCTTCTTCATCCTTATGCGTCCTTCATCTTGACGTCGAGGGCGTCGCGCAGACCATCACCCAACAGGGTGAAGGCGAGCACCGTCGAGAGAATTGCCAGACCGGGCATGATCATCATCCAGGGAGCAGTCAGAAGATACTGCTGACCGTCCTGAATCATGGAGCCCCACGAAGGCGTAGGCGGAATAACGCCCATGCCGAGGAAGGACAGAGCGGACTCGGTCAGAATGGCGCCACCAATGTTCATGGTCGCGTAGACCACGATGGAGGCGACGGAGTTCGGGAAGATGTGACGTACAACGATACGAGCATCAGATGCACCCATCGCGCGCGCAGCATCAACATAGTCGTTTTCCTTGACGGTCAAGATCGCAGAGCGGAAGACGCGCGCAATCGAAGGCCAGCCGAGAATACCGATGGCGATAAAGACGTTCTGAAGACCACGGCCGATAACGGCGATCATGGCGACAACGAACAGCACGTACGGGAACGCCAGGAAGATGTCCGCACAGCGCATGATGATCGTATCCCAGATGCCGCCGTAGAAACCGGCCAGAGCACCCATGACCAGACCAATCAGCGTGGAGATCGCGGTGGCCATAATTCCGACGGACAGCGAAACGCGCGCACCGTAGATAACGCGGACGAGAATGTCACGACCAAGGGCGTCGGTGCCAAACGGATGCTCTGCACACGGAGCCAGCAGCGACGTCTCGGCCATAGTGGTCGAGTCGGAAGCCGTCGGAGAACCGAGCCAGGGCTTAGCCCACAGATCTGCGGTCAGGGCAACCACAACGACGATGATGATCCAGCAGACACCGATAACGGCGAGCTTGTTCTTACGAAGACGCTTAAAAGCGTCGCCCCACAGCGTGCGGGACTTGGCGGGAGCAGATGCGACCTTGGTGGCGGTAGCCTGCTCCTGAGACTGAGAATCAGTTTCCTGCATGAGACGTACCTCCCTTAGGCCTTATCCGACGGACCGCCAAGGCGGATGCGCGGGTCGAGGAATGCATAGCTAATGTCGACGAGCAGGTTGATCACCATAACGACGACGACGATGAGCGTAACGCCGCCCATAACGATGGGCCAGTCACGCATGCTAATGGCGCGATAGACCTCATAGCCGATACCGGGCCAGTTAAAGACCGTCTCGGTCAGGATGGCGCCCGAAAGCATGCCACCAAAGTCGACACCAATATAGGTAACGACGGGGATGAGTGCATTCTTAAGCGCATGCTTGACGATGATCGCGCGATTGGAGAGACCCTTCGCCTTTGCCGTACGGATGTAATCCTGGTTCATGACGTCAAGCAGCTGCGAGCGCATAATGCGGGCGGCATAAGCGGTCGAAACCGAAGCCAGCGTAATGGTCGGAAGCACATAGTGCATCCAATCCTGATACTGAGAGCTGGAACCGCCGGCACCCGAGATCGGCATGGAGATTGCACCGCCCGTGGCGTCCTTGAGGATGACGCCAAAGAACAGCTGCAGCAACATACCGAGCCAGAAGGCCGGGACCGCAACGAGGATCGACGTGGTGAGCGTTACCAAAATATCCCAGAAGGAATAACGCTTTACCGCCGAAATGATACCCGCACCGATACCCATAATTGCCTCGAGCACGATGGCGCACGCGGCAAGTTTGACCGTATACGGATACTTCTGGGCAAAGATATCCGTAACCGGCAGCTTGCGCTGATACGAATTGCCCAGATCGCCATGAAGCAGGCCGTTCATGTAATACAAGTAACGGTCCACGAGCGACGTTTGAACGGGGTCGCCGTTCTCGTCAAGGATCGCGTTGCCGTCCTCGTCCGTCTGGACCAGGTGATAGCGAACGCGAAGCTGAAGCTCCACCTCGGGGGACAGAGCCTTGTCTCCACCGATCAGCTTGATCGGATCTCCCGGCACGATATTCTGGAGGGCGAACAGAATCAGCGTAACGCCCAAAAACACCGGGATGAACTGAAGCACACGTTTAACGATGTACTTACCCATACCACTCCCCTATCTAGGGATTAACCTAAATGGGATGCCGATCGCCAGACCGGCATCCCAAAATTACCATCAGCCAGTTTACCCCAGGTTAGGGAGAACTGTATGTTTCCCATGAGGTCTACGTAAATACTTGACCCTCACGGAAGCTGCAAACTCTTAGGCGAGCTCAGCGGTACCCAGATCGGCGTGCTTCTGCGGATCGACATAGAGGTGCTTGATGCGATCGGAGCCGGCGATGGTGTGCGTGTAGAACATAATCGGGATGACCGGGCAGTCGGCAGCGACCATTGCATCGGCCTCCTGCATCTTAGCGACGCGCTCCTCGTCGTCAACAATAGTACGAGCCTCGTCGACCTTGGCGTCGAACTCGGGGTTGTTGTAACCGGAGCGGTTGTCGCCACCGAGGGAGTCGGAGTGGAACAGCGGATACAGGAAGTTGTCCATGATCGGGTAGTCGGCAATCCAACCCAGACGACCGAACTGATAGTTAAAGTTCTGATACTGCTCGAGCAGGGCAGACCACTCAGGGGTATCGGAGACAGCGGTAACGCCAACCTTGGCGAGGTCGCCGATGATGGACTCCATGATCTCCTTGTGACCGCCGTCCTGGTTGTAGGACAGGGTCACGCTAATGCCACGATCCCCGTTAGCGCCAGCGGGAGCAACCTTGTCGAGGTACTCGTTAGCCTTGTCGACATCGTAGGCGCAGAACTCCCATGCGCCCTCCTTGTAGCCATCGATGCCCGGAGGAACAATGCCGTCGGCAGGGGTACGGGTACCCTTGAAGATGGTCTTGCAGATGGCCTCACGGTTAATGGCCAGGGAGATGCCCCTACGCAGGTCGGCGTTGTTGAACGGCTCGGCCGTGGTGTTGCAGGTCAGATAGTACGTGGAAGGCTCGGCGCCGAGCAGCATGCGCTCGCCGTCACCCATGGTGTAGCCGTCCTTGGACACGCCGCGATCCTTCTTGGCGGCATCGATCTGAGCGACGGGAACGTCGCAGACATCGAGGTTACCGGCCTGGAACTCCTTGTAAGCGGTCTCCATGTCCTTGATGACCTGGAAGTGGATGCCATCGATCTTGGCCTTGTCGCCATAGTAATCGTCGAACTTCTTGACGTTGATCTCCTGGCCATCCTCCCACTTGCCGTCCATCATGAACGGGCCGTTACCGACCGGGGCAAGATAGAAGCTCTTGACATCGGACTCGGCGCACTCGGGAACCGGGGCCAGAGCCGGATGAGAGGCGACGAAGGGGAAGTCAGCGTAAGCGGAAGACAGCTTGACGACGAGGGTCTCATCGTCGGGGCACGTAACACCGCTGAGCTCGGTAGCGTTACCGGCAAGCAGGTCGTCATAACCCTCGACCATGGAAAGGTGATAGGAGACCTCGGAAGGACCGTACTCGGTAGCGATGGCCGACTTGGTGTTGACCAGACGCTCCCAACCGAGCTTGAAGGACTTGGAGGTAACGTCGTCACCGTTGTGGAACTTGGCCTTCTTGATCTTGAAGGTAAACTCGGTGGCGTCGTCGTTGGACTCAAAGGACTCGCAAGCCAGCGGAACGATCTCGCCCTTCTCGGCGTCGTAAGAGGTCAGAGCGTCAAAGAGCTGGTACTCGACCTGAGTGCCCTGGTCCTCCTGGACATTGTAGGGGTCGATGCAGACCGGGTTGTTGATGTAGAAGTTCAGCGTCGAACCGGACTCAGAACCGGAAGCGTCGCCACCCTTCTTGCCACATGCGGCAAGAAAAGCCATGGAGCTCGCAGCAAGGGTGCCGCCAACAAAGGCGCGACGACCCATAACGGGCTGGTGGAACATAGAATCAGCCATGCCATCCTCCTTATGAGATAGGACAAAGAAATGTTCAGTCGGACACATGTCGAAACAATCCGATCCGAACCATCAAAACGCCGCCCGCTGCTATGGCTGGTTATGCACAACGGACCAACGTTTTGCAATACAGTAGCGCATTTTATACACAATTTGGGGCTAATTCCGGTTAACGGTCGAGAATTTCTTTAGTTGGGCGAAGTATGTGGGGATATTTTGACTCTGTTACAAATATGTAAACAAAAAGGGTCCCGCACTTACGGGACCCTTTTTGAATATTTATGCGGCTCGTGCTTAGTAGCCGACGATGCCCTGCGGGAAGAAGAACATGCACAGCACGACGCACACGGCAAACACGACAGCCATGATGACGGTCAGGCGATCGAGGTTCTGCTCCATAACGCCTGTGGCAGAGCTGGAGTTATACAGCGAGCTAGCGATCATATCCGAAACGCCGGTGCCCTTACCGGAATGCATCAGGACGAGAATCGTCAACGCCACGGCAGAGACAGCCCAAACGACAAACAGAAGAATCTGGAACGGACCCATAGATAAGCTCCTTAATAGAACAGTTTAAACTCTAGTACTGTACCACAATCCCCCGCTCTCCCCTACCTGCCACTCAAGGACGGGGTAGAAATGGCAGAAATAGCTCTTGATTTTCATCTATTAAAGTGATTTGAGGGCATTTCGAACGACATAGCGTCCAAGCCCCGTAAGACGGCCAATCTGTCGTTCACTAAAGCCAGCCTCATACAGCCTGCGAACAGCTTCGGCACGTTCAAATGGACCGGGAAGCCCCATAACATCATGGGGATCCATGCCGTCTAGGACTCCCCTAGCCTTGCGCTCCTGCTCAAATACCGTCATCGAACGGCCAGAATTCAATACATAGGTATCCTTGCGGCCCGATTTGCTAAAGGATTCAAAATTTCCCCGTCCGCCGATTAGACTAAATAGGATGCTCCGATCCAGGTGGCCGCCTTCACCAAGGTAGGCTTGATAGCTGCTCCATTGGTAGGCCTCCGGGCGGCAACCAAGCTCAATCGGATTATCGTGAATGTAGCGAATTGCCTGCATAAAATAGTCATTAGACTCAATAGGCTTACTTTTATAGCGATCCTGAAATACGGGGCCGCAGCGTCCGGTCACCCTGTTGAAAAACTGACCATAGAGGGTTCCTATGTAATGGACGACCTCCCACATATGGTCCTCGCGATCAGAAAGCAGCATATGCACATGGTTGTCCATGAGGCACCAGGCGCATAACGAAGCCTTGTACTGCGTGCATGCTTCACCCGCTACGGACATGAAAAACCTGCGTTGATAATCCTCTTCGAATAGGTACTGCTTGCCACAGCCTCTCATCATCACATGGTAATAGCCGTAGGGGGACTTTACTCTGGCCTGCCTTGTCATTGCTGGACCTCACAATCCGCATGCATGTTTGCGTCAAACTCTACCCAGATAGGCATTAATACAAGGTTGGCAACGAAAGAAAACTAGTCAGCGGCAAACCATCACAGGCAAACGGGAAGTCAAGCTTTAGAGGAAAAATATTTCTACCATTTCTACCCCGTCCCCAAATGGCAGAAAAAGGGGGTTGTCCGATTGTGGACAACCCCCTTACTAGAAAACGTTATTTGTTTTCTCTTAGGCCTCGGTGGCGAGCACGCGACCCGTCATCTCGGCGGAAGGCTCAATACCAGCCATGGTGAGCATGGTCGGAGCGATATCGGAAAGACGGCCGTCCTCGATACCGGTGAGCTTGGCCTTCTCATCAACGATGATGAACGGCACACGGTTGGTGGTGTGAGCCGTGAACGGATGCTTGGAACCGTCGGAAGCAACGTCAAACATGTGGTCGGCGTTGCCGTGGTCGGCGGTGATCAGCGCAAAGCCGCCCTTGGCGAGAATCGCCGGGACAACCTTGGACAAGGCATCGTCAACAGCCTCGACGGCCTTAACGGCGGCGTCGAAGACACCGGTGTGACCAACCATGTCGCAGTTCGCGAAGTTCACGATGTAGAAATCAGCGCGATCCTCGTTAATAGCGGCGACGAGCTTCTCGGTAACCTCGGGAGCGCTCATCTCAGGCTGCAGATCGTAGGTAGCGACCTTGGGGGAAGCGACGAGCACGCGCTCCTCGCCCTCCTTGGGCTCCTCGATGCCGCCGTTGAGGAAGAACGTCACGTGGGCGTACTTCTCGGTCTCGGCGGTGTGCAGCTGCTTCAGGCCGTTGGCGGCGATAACGTCGGCCAGGACGTTCTCGGGGAACGTCTTGGGGAAGGCGACCTCGACGTCAAACGTCGGATCGTACTCGGTCATCGTCACAAAGTGCGAAAGCTTGATCTGCTCGCGCTCAAAGCCGTCGAACTCCTTGTCCGTGAACACGCGGGTCATCTGACGAGCGCGGTCGGGACGGAAGTTGAAGAAGATGGCCGCGTCGCCCTCGTGGATGCCCTCGTTGTGGGCAGCGAAGGGCTCGACGAACTCGTCGCCGCGCGGATCCTTCTCGTAGTAGGCCTTGATACCGGCAACAGGGTCGACATCGGCATCGGACGCGTTGACCATGACGTCGTAGGCGCGCTGGATGCGCTCCCAACGATTATCGCGGTCCATGGCCCAATAGCGGCCAGAAACAGTGGCGACGCGAGCGTCGCAACCGGTCTCCTCGGAGATCTTAGCCAGGAAAGCGCAGAACTCACTCATGTAACCGGCACCGGACTGCGGGTCAACGTCGCGACCATCCATGAAGGCGTGGACGCGAACGGTCTTGACACCGTGCTCGGCAGCCATCTTGACCAGAGCCTCGACGTGGTTCATGTGAGAATGAACACCGCCAGGGCTCATAAGGCCCATGAGGTGGAGAGTCTTACCGTCAGCCTTGACATCGTCCATAGCCTTGACGAAAACCTCGTTCTTGGCGATGGAACCGTCCTTGATGGCATTGTTGATGCGCGAAAGCTCCTGGAACACGATGCGGCCGGCACCGATGTTGAGGTGACCCACCTCGGAGTTACCCATCTGGCCGTCGGGAAGGCCCACGTCCTCGCCCGAAGCACCGAGCGTGGTGTGGGGGTACTTCTCGTACAGGCCATCAAGGAAGGGCGTCTTGGCAGCGGCGACGGCGTTCTCGCCATCGGCCGGAGCAAGGCCGCAGCCATCCATGATAATCAGGAGTGCAGGAAGATGACGTTGTGCCATATGTCCTACTCGCCTGCCTTGACGACCATAGAGGCGAAGTCGGCAGCCTTGAGCGAAGCGCCGCCCACGAGGGCGCCGTCAACGTCGGGCTTGGCGACGAGCTCGGCGATGTTGCCGGGCTTGGCGGAACCGCCATACAGCACGCGGATGCCGTTGGCGAGCTCCTCGCCGAACATCTCCTTGAGGGTCTCACGGATAGCGCCGCAGACCTCCTGAGCGTCCTCAGCGGTAGCGGTCTTGCCGGTGCCGATGGCCCAGATGGGCTCGTAGGCGACAACGACCTGCTTGGGGCAAGTGATCTCGAGACCCTCGAGACCAGCCTTGACCTGATTCACGACGTGCTCGACATAGGTGCCGGCCTCGCGGACCTCAAGGGACTCGCCGCAGCAGAAGACGGGAACAAGACCGGCGGCAACGAGGGCCTTGGCCTTCTTGTTCTGATCCTCGTCGGTCTCATGGAAGTAATCACGACGCTCGGAGTGACCGATGATGCAGTAGGTGCAGCCAGCGGACTTGAGCATGTCGCAAGAGGACTCACCGGTGAAGGCACCCTTGGCCTCCCAGTACACGTTCTGTGCACCGAGGGCGATGGGGGCAGCCTGAATGCGGTCATGAACCGTGGTGATGTCGATGGTCGGAGGGCAGACGAGCACCTCGACGCCAGCCGGAACCTCGGGCAGAGCCTGAGCCAGCTCGTCGGCGAGCTTGGCGGCCTCGGCGACGTCGTTGTTCATCTTCCAGTTACCAGCGATAAGAAGGGTGCGATTAGGCATCGAGAAGCGCCTCCACTCCAGGCAGGGCCTTACCCTCGACGAGCTCCATGGAAGCGCCACCACCGGTGGAGATCCAGCTCATCTTGTCGGCCAGGTTGAACTTGTTGACAGCTGCGACAGAGTCGCCACCACCGATGATCGAGGTGCAGTCGGCCTCGGCGACAGCCTCGGCGATAGCCTGAGTGCCGTGAGCGAAGTTGTCAAACTCGAAGACGCCCATGGGGCCGTTCCAGAACACAGTCTTGGCGCCCTTGACAGCCTCAGCGTAAAGCTCCTCGGTCTTGGGGCCGATGTCCATACCCTCACGATCGTCGGGGATAGCGTCGGAAGCGACAACCTCGGGGACAGCGTCCTCGCCAAAGTGATCGGCAACGCGGTTGTCGATGGGGAGCAGGATCTTGACGCCCTTCTCCTCGGCCTTCTTGAGCATCTCGCCGGCGCGCTCGACCCAGTCCTCTTCCTTGAGGGACTGACCGACGGACAGGCCCTGAGCCAGGAAGAAGGTGTAGGCCATACCGCCACCGATGATCAGGGTGTCAGCGGAGTCGATGAGGTGATCGAGAACACCGATCTTGGAGGAAACCTTGGAACCGCCGACGATAGCGACGAAGGGACGCTCGGGCTCGGCGAAGATACCGGTCAGCGTGTCGACTTCCTTCTCGAGCAGGAAGCCGGCGACGGCAGGCAGGTAAGCGGCGGGGCCCACGACGGAACCCTGGGCGCGGTGAGCGGTGCCGAAGGCATCGAGAACGAAGACGTCACCATAGGAAGCGAGCTTCTTGGCGATCTCGGGATCGTTCTTCTTCTCACGCTTGTCGAAACGGACGTTCTCGAGAACGAGAACCTTGCCCGGCTCGACGGCAGCGACAGCCTCGGCAGCCTTCTCGCCGTAAGTGTCGGCGACAAAGGCAACGTCGAGACCAGAGAGCTCGGCGAGCTTCTTAGCGACAGGCTCAAGGGAGAGCTCAGGCTGGAAGCCGGTACCCTCGGGGCGGCCGAGGTGGCTCATGAGGATGACGCGAGCGTTGTGCTCAACGAGATAGTTGATGGTGGGCAGGGCAGCCTTGATACGGGTGGTGTCGCCAACGACGCCATCCTTGATAGGCACGTTGAAGTCAACGCGGACGAGAACGCGCTTGCCGTCGACATCGATGTCGCGGACGGTCTTCTTGGTAAAGGCCATGTTTGCTTCTACCTTTCGTACGTGTCTGCCTCCCATTACGGCAGACGATTTCCTATAAAAAGGGCGCGACCCTAGGGTGTAAGCCCTATGAGGCCGCGCCCTTCTTTAGACGCTCAACGAGCTATTCGCTAAAAGCTAAATTAAGCAACGAACTTCTCGAAGTACTTGATGGTGCGGACCATCTGAGAGGTGTAGGAGTTCTCGTTGTCGTACCAAGAGGTAACCTGAACGAGGGTCTGGCCGTTGCCGAGGTCAGAGCACATGGTCTGAGTGGCGTCGAAGATGGAGCCGTGGGTCTCGCCGATGATGTCGGTGGAGACGATGTCGTCCTCGTTGTAACCGAAGGTCTCGGAGATGGTGGCAGCGTAGGCCTTCATAGCGGCGTTGACCTCGTCGACGGTGACCTTCTTGTCAACGACAGCGTAGAGGTTGGTGATGGAGCCGGTCGGCGTCGGGACGCGCTGGGCGGCACCGATGAGCTTACCGTTGAGCTCGGGAAGAACCAGGCCGATAGCCTTGGCAGCACCGGTGGTGTTGGGGACGATGTTAACGGCGCAGGCGCGGCTACGACGCTTGTTGCCCTTGCGCTGCGGGCCGTCGAGCGGCATCTGGTCACCGGTCCAGGCGTGAATGGTGGTCATGATGCCGGACACGATGGGAGCGAAGTCGTTCAGACCCTTGGCCATCGGGGCGAGGCAGTTGGTGGTGCAGGAAGCAGCGGAGATGATGTTGTCCTCAGCGGTCAGCGTCTCATGGTTGACGTTGTACACGATGGTGGGCAGATCGCTGCCGGCCGGAGCGGAGATGACGACCTTCTTGGCGCCAGCGTTGATGTGGGCCTGAGCCTTAGCCTTGCTGGTGTAGAAGCCGGTGCACTCGAGAACGACGTCGACGTCGAGGTCGCCCCAAGGCAGGTTGTTGGCGTCGGCCTCCTTGTAGATCTTGATCTCCTTGCCGTC
>CABRZJ010000046.1:0-13957 GCA_902475425.1 uncultured Collinsella sp. | reverse complement strand
GGGATGATGTCGCCCTGCTTGTCAGACGTAGCAGCGTTGAACGCCTGGCAGAACTGCATGATGTTGACCTGGGCAGCACCGAGGGCGGGGCCGACGGGAGGAGCGGGGTTGGCGGCGCCAGCCGGAATCTGGAGCTTGATGAAAGCGGTGACCTTCTTGGCCATTTCTACCTCCAAAAGGGGTTGAACGAAATCTTTCTATCTACGCGCCGGACCCGAGAAGCCTCCTTGCGGAGCAGGCCGACGAAGAACAACTAGCCGATGACGCTGACCTGGTCGGCGGTGAGCTCGACCGGGGTCTCGCGACCAAAGATGGTGAGCATGACCTTGATCTTGCCGGATTCGGCGTTGACCTCGGACACGACGCCGTCGAAGTCGGCAAGGGGACCAGAGAGGACCTTGATGGACTGGCCGGCCTCGATGTTGGAGGCGGTGCGCTTGGGGGCGGCAGCGGCAGCGGCCGCGCGGTTGCCACCACGACGCATCATCTTTTCGAACTCGTCACGACGCAGCGGAGAGGGCTTGCCGTCAAGACCGACGAAGCCTGTCACGCCCGGCGTGTTGCGCACGACGGCCCAGGTGTTGTCATCCATCTCCATGCGGACCAGGACGTAGCTCGGGAAGACCTTGTTCTCCTTGGTCTCCCTCTTGCCTCCGTCCTTGAGCTCGGTGACCTGCTCGGTCGGAATCTGGATGTCAACGACCTTGTCCTCAAGGCCGTAGATCTCAATGCGGTGCTCGAGGTCGGTCTTGACCTTGTTCTCGTAGCCGGAGTAGGTGTGAACGACATACCAGCGCTTAGCCATGACTACCCCCTCAGACCGGTAAAGCCAGCGATAAGAGCGACGATGCCCGTGTCAACAAGCCAGATGACGACGCCAAAGACGACGAGCATGGCGATGATGGCCACGGTGTAGGTCTTGAGCTCGTCCTTGGAGGGCCACACGACCTTGTGCATCTCGGTGCGGACATCGCCAAACCAGTTGGCAATGCGGCGGAAGAAGCCCGGCTTCTTGTCGGACTTCTTGGAGGCCTTGGCCTTGCTCTCAGCCTTGGCCTGGGAGGCGTTGGAAGAGGAAGCAGGCTGTGCAGCCAGCTGAGCCTCGCGCTTGGCGCGCTCCTCGGCGCGGGCCTTGCGCGCGCTCCTCTTGTTGCGGTCCTTGTTGGCCATTCGGTCTCCCTAAAAACTTGACTTACATAGAAACCGGCTAACCCCGAAGGGAAAGCCGGTGAAAAATCTGGCAGGCCAGGAAGGACTCGAACCCTCAACAAACGGTTTTGGAGACCGC
The DNA here is from genome assembly GCA_902475425.1 of uncultured Collinsella sp. Classification (GTDB taxonomy): domain Bacteria; phylum Actinomycetota; class Coriobacteriia; order Coriobacteriales; family Coriobacteriaceae; genus Collinsella. Next base: position 12,669 of record CABRZJ010000046.1, on the reverse strand, counting down.
CGCTCTACCATTGGAGCTACTGGCCTGTAAATAGCCCGGCTAGTTTCTAGCGGGTCTCACGGTGCAGCGTGTGCTTGCGGCACCAGGGGCAGTACTTCTTCAACTCCATACGATCGGGGTTGTTGGACTTGTTCTTATTAGTGGTGTAGTTGCGGCGCTTGCACTCAGTGCACGCAAGAGTAACCAGTGTACGCATGAATCCTCCTGAAAGAACCTTGCCAACCCCGAATCGTCTTTCGGAGTGACGCGGTGTTAAACACTACCTGACCAAGTCCTCTTCTGTCAAGGACGCCGGTCCAACAACTTGCTTCTCACAAAACCGTCACAGCCTCACCCTTTCCAGGCGAGAAGATCGGGCTCGTGGCTGGGAGCAAAAAAGAACCCGACACCCCAGAGGGTGCCGGGTTCGAAAGTGCCTACGAGTAAGTCTACTCGATGATGGTGGTCACGCGGCCGTCGCCGACGGTGTGGCCGCCCTCGCGGATAGCGAACTTGAGGCCCTCCTCCATGGCGATGGCGTGGATGAGCTCGCAGGTGACGGTGATGTGGTCGCCAGGCATAGCCATCTCAACCTTGTTGCCGTTGGAGTCGGTGAGCTCCTGCACGTCACCGGTGATGTCGGTGGTGCGGAAGTAGAACTGCGGACGGTAACCAGCGAAGAACGGGGTGTGACGGCCGCCCTCCTCCTTGGTCAGAACGTAGATCTCACCGGTGAACTTGGTGTGCGGGGTAACGGAGCCGGGCTTGCAGAGAACCTGGCCGCGCTCGATGTCCTCGCGCTTGATGCCGCGGAGCAGCAGACCGACGTTGTCGCCAGCCTCGCAGAAGTCCATGGACTTACGGAACATCTCGATACCGGTAACGACGGTGTTCTGGGTATCCTTGATGCCGACGATCTCGACGGGCTCGTTGAGCTTGAGCTCGCCGCGCTCGACACGACCGGTGGCAACGGTGCCACGACCGGAGATGGTCATGACGTCCTCGATGGCCATCAGGAACGGCTTCTCGTTGTCACGGGCGGGCGTCGGGATGTACTCGTCGACGGCCTTCATGAGCTCGCGAATGGCGTCCATCCACTTGGCGTCGCCCTCGAGAGCGCCCAGAGCGGAGCCACGGATGACGGGGATGTCGTCGCCGGGGAAATCGTACTCGGAGAGGAGCTCACGGGTCTCCATCTCGACGAGGTCGATGAGCTCGTCATCGTCGACCATGTCGCACTTGTTCAGGAAGACGACGATGTAGGGAACGCCGACCTGACGGGCGAGCAGGATGTGCTCGCGGGTCTGAGCCATGGGGCCGTCGGTAGCAGCGATGACCAGGATAGCGCCGTCCATCTGAGCAGCGCCGGAGATCATGTTCTTGACGTAGTCAGCGTGGCCCGGGCAGTCAACGTGAGCGTAGTGACGGGCAGCGGTCTCGTACTCAACGTGGGAGACGGAAATCGTAATGCCGCGCTCGCGCTCCTCGGGAGCCTTGTCGATGTTCTCGAACGCAGTGAAGTCAGCCTTGCAGCCCTCGGTCTCGGAGAGAACCTTGGTGATGGCAGCGGTCAGCGTGGTCTTGCCGTGGTCGACGTGACCAATGGTGCCGATGTTAACATGCGGCTTAGTGCGCTCAAACTTCTCTTTGGCCATAAAGCCCTCCTCTTAACAGGTCGTCCCCGGACGGGACTTTGCCTTTATACCATAGTGGCCTCTCAACATACTATTGAGAAGCCACCGTGTTACCTATGGTAGCGGTGACTGGATTCGAACCAGTGACGCCACGGGTATGAACCGTGTGCTCTAACCAACTGAGCTACACCGCCGGATGGAGCCTGCAACCAGACTTGAACTGGTGACCTCTTCGTTACCAACGAAGTGCTCTACCGACTGAGCTATACAGGCACTTGACGGGTGGGAGCTATAGGATTCGAACCTATGTAGGCAGAGCCAACGGGTTTACAGCCCGTCCCCATTAACCACTCGGGCAAACTCCCAATCGTTCAAGTATCCGCAGGTCCTTTGGTCTTTTGGACCGCCGCCCCCGCGAACGAAGAAGATAATACGATGCCACCTTGGGGGCTGTCAACGAAAACCTCTAGATACACGGTGCCGGGCGTATCTATATAGCCGTGACCTGCGGTTTTATTGAGTTTGGATATGAAGGACAGTGGTTTTGGATACTGAGGTGACGTTTCCCAAGGTAACACTTTGCTGTAGTGGAGTACACCTTCAGTATCGAACTTCGATACCAGCTTATTTGCACCTATATATAGGTCGAGATCGGGGCTGCCCAGACAGAAGATTGCTCTTCCCAGGCAAAATCGAGCGTGGATTTTCTTCCGTTTGAAATCGAGCGTGGATAATCTCCCACTTTGCCGTGCCATCGAATCCAAAGTGGCAGATTATCCACGCTCATTCACTAGGCGGAAGATTTTCCACGCTCGTGTGTCCGATAATCCACGCTCGATGACGATGACCAACCTCGCCCCGGCCTATGTCTCGACCTGTAACAGTAAGAGGGTTATTCCTCCCCTATCTGTTACAGATCGAGATGTTTCGCAGAAACCCCCGCTTACGTCTCATTCTGTAACAGTAAGAACGGTTTTCAGCCTCTTCGTGTTACGGATCGAGATGTTATCGGCCTTCCCTTGGCAATGTTTCGATCTGTAACTATAAGGAGGGTCTTCAGCCCACTCGTGTTACGGATCGAGACAAACCTGAAGCTTGGTTGGCGCCAAACACGCTGACTTATCGACATAAATAGAAACGGGTCCTGTCCCACAAGGGAACAGAGCCCGAAACTCTCATGGAGCCAGTGACAGGAATCGAACCTGCAACCCACTGATTACAAATCAGTTGCGCTACCGTTGCGCCACACTGGCACACTTGGCGCTTTCGCGCGAAGCCTGTTAAGAATAAAGGAATTACGGACGGGGCGCAACAGGCCACACGGCGTTATACAAATATGCAAAATCCAGCAACAACAGGTACCAGGCCCGTTCATTTCTGTCGGTTCGCCCTCAATCTCAAAACCATTCGTCAGAACGAATAGTTTTAATTACAATTGCTATATATAAAACTATTCGTTTTGACGAAGGGTTTCGTGATGCTTACTACCAAGGAAGCCGCCGAGCTGCTCGGCATCACTCCGCGCAGGGTGCAGGAACTCATAAAAAACGGAGCACTTGATGCCCGCAAGGCTTCTGGTGTATGGCTCATCGACAAAGACAGCGTCGACACGCGACTCCGTTCCGTGACCAAAACGGGGGGACGTCCCCGCCGCGGCCACGGTAAGAGCGAGATCGCGTTCACCCTCATGAATCGCACGCACGAAGTCGCTCAGCTGGTCTACAGCACATCGCGAAAAGACTTTACCCATATCGGCGCCGACATCGATTACGCCCACGCCCCTATTGGAGTATTTGGCCCTAATAGCCCCATATCGCTCGACTCTTTCCGCACTTGGTGGCGTGGCCGCGGTATCCCGCTCGCACGCATTGGGCTAGCCTCCCTGCTTGCAGAAGCCGCAGTTGATGTTCCCGATGAACTCGTACAGCGAAATCTTGGCCTCTCCTTATCCGACCAGTATTGGATTAGGCCCCAAGACTCCGGTCTCGCGTGGAAAGATATCAATTTCTTCAATAATGCTTTTGATGACGTCTCGCTAACCATTGCACCCTTCGCCCCAGAGGGCAAGGCAGCTGCTGCCAAGCCCGACAACACCTCGGACGGCAATCTTCAAAAGTACTGGACATGCGAGGGTGACCGTCGAATCCTCCACAAGGCAGGTGCGCATCTAAACCAGGAACCCTATAACGAGATGGTGGCGACCGCACTCCACCGTCGCATCCTAAACGCCTGCGATTATGTGCCTTACTCGCTCGAAGGCGCGGGTACTTCCGCCTTGAGCACATGCAATGTCTTCTTAACTGACGAAGAAGAATATGTCCCTGCGTTCTATGTAAACCAGCATGCAAATGCAGACGAGCGACTAACCGATTACGAACGGTATGTAGCAAACTGCGAAGAGCTTGGAGCGACAGATATAAAAGACGCCCTTGACCGCATGATCGTGTGCGACGACATCATCGCCAACTATGACCGCCATTGGCGTAACTTTGGCCTTGTGCGAAACGTAAACACGCTAGCCTGCAGACCAGCCCCCATCTTCGATTCGGGCTCATCACTCTGGTGCAACATATCACTAGAAGAGCTTAGGGCGGGAGAGCACAGTTTTACCAGCGCACAATTTCATTCAAGCCCCGCCAAACAAATGTTGCTCGTCGAGGACATGGGCTGGTTTGACGGCGACAAACTCGAAGGCTTCGTTGACGAGGCAATCGAGATTCTGTCCAGAAACGACGCGCTCACGGCAAGGCTGCCATATCTAAAAGAGGCGCTTACATGGCGCCTCCGTAGAATGATCGACATCGCTGAATGGAGTTAGCGAGACAGCGTCGCGCCGTCAGCTCCCCTACCGTCCGCGCAGGGCCTTGAGCTTGGCCAGGGCATCGGGGCTCAGGCGGCTGCCCAGGGTCATCTTGATCTGCGGAGCTTCCTCTGCCTCGTGAACGTCGTTATCGATCTGTTTGATCTCGTCCACCAGCATACGGCTCGAGATGCGCGTAACGCCCTTGCCCATGACGACGGCCTGGATCGTGCCGTCACTCGATACCACGGAGCACGCGCGGCCTTCCTCGCGTGCCTCGATACAGAGCTTCTGCACCACGGTATCGGCAGAGACGCCCGTCGGCGAAAACTCGATGCGCACGCCACGGGCCGGCAGATTGGGGCGCTCGCTGGAGATATTGCCCGCGCCGTCAAACACGATTACGGCCTCGTAGCGGCCTTGGGCAAACGCGGCAACGTCGTTGATGAGGGCAGTGCGCGCCATATCGTGAACGTCGCTGGAATACGGATCGTCGGAATGGTCGTACACGAGCTTTTCGTAGCGCGGCGTGCAGTGGATCACGTTGTAACCGTCGACCACCAGCAGCTCGGGCTTGTTGGAGTGCACCGTCGAGACTGGGTCGGCGATAGCCTGCGCAAACGCATTGCCGCCCACGCCATAGGTCGCAGCCGAAACAATCGGCTTGGCCGAGCCCTCGCCAAAGCGCTTGGCCTTGGACTTGGCGCGGTTCTTCTTGGACATGCGCTACTCCTCCCCCATGAGCTCGCCGGCATTGCGGCGCAGCCACTCAAAGCACAGCGCCGTTGTCGCCTGGGCAACATTGAGGCTCTCGGTCATGCCGCGCTGGGGAAGCTTGGTCAAAAAGTCGCATTTCTCAAGCACCAGGCGCGAGATGCCGTCGCCCTCGGAGCCCATGACGAGCGCCACGCGGCCCTCGAAGGGAGCATCCCAGCAGCTGCCCTCGGCGTGCTCGGAGGCACCGCCCACCCAAAAGCCAGCGGCCTTGAGGTCATCGAGCGCACGGGCGATATTGGGAACCTGTGCGATAGGCAGGTGCATGACAGCACCGGCAGAAGTCTTGTAGCTGCCAACGGTCACGCCGGCGGCGCGCTTGTTGGCAATGATGACGCCCGCCGCGCCCACGACCTCGGCAGAGCGCACAATGGCACCAAAGTTACCGTCGTCGGTCACATGATCGAGCACGACGACGAGCGCCGGTCCGTCACCCGCGCGGCCGAGGATGTCGGCGACGTCGGCATAGGGGAAGTTGCCAACCTCGAGCGCAATACCCTGGTGAGCGCCATGGCTCGACAGCGCATCGAGCTGCGCGCGCGGCACATACTTAATGCGGACGCCCGCGGCATTGAGGTCATCGATCAGGCGCGACAAGGCGGCATCGCGCTCCCCGCCCTCGGCAATGAGCGCACACTTGATGGGAAAACCAGTGCGTAGCGCCTCGGCGGCAGCACGGCGACCTTCGATAAACTCGCCCTTGGGAGCCTGAACGTTGTCGCGGTTGCGATCTCGCTGCGGACGTGCAGCCTGGGCTTGGGAGCGCTCGCGCTGGCCCTTGGGAGCGGCAGCGCGGTCGTTGCGGCGAATCGGACGCGAGCCAGAAGCAGCCTGCTTGCCTCCACGCGGCGCACGCTTGCGATTGTCGGCCATAAAGTGACCTCCTAAATACAACTATCAAACGAAACAAAATAAACGACCGCCCATGAATATTAATTCGGGCGGTCGGTACGGGTTTTCCAAGTGCCCGAGATTGCCGTGAAAGAGGAGCGACGCGTACTTGAGTACGCGAGCGACGGTTTGAACGGCAAGGTCGGGTGCTTGGGAAACCCGCGGGGATTAGAGAGATTTGATACGAGTGCCGGCGGCGGTATCTTCAATCGTCAGGCCCAGGTCCTTGAGCTGATCACGGATGGCGTCGGCCAGATCCCAGTTCTTGGCGGCGCGGGCCTCGGCGCGGGCCTCGAGAATCTTGGCAGCGGCCTCGTCCACGTCGTCGCCCGTGTAGGCGACCAGGCCGGCGGCAACGCCTAGCAGACCCAGCGGCAGCTCGACCTTGGGCTCGGGGAGCTCAACGCCAAGCGTATCGAGCAGCTCGGCCAGCGTGTCGGCGGCGGCAAGCGCGGCGGCCTTGTCGGCAGCGTCGCCCGCCTGCTCCAGGTACTGGTTGCACTCGGTCACAAAGCCAAAGACGACACCCATGGCACCAGCGGTGTTAAAGTCGTCGTCCATGCACTCCTTAAAGGCGGCACGAGTCTCAGCGGCCTTGGCGGCAAACGCCTCGGCGGCAGCCGCATCGGCATCGGCCGTCGCATGGTTCGCGGCCCAGCGCAGGTTCTCGACCGTACCGGCGATACGCGTGAGCGAGTTCTCGGCACCCTCCAGGCGCTCCCAAGAAAAGTCGAGCGGCGAGCGATAGCTCGTCTGCAGCATCAGCAGGCGCAGGGCAGCAGCGGAGTGCTGCTCGAGCACCTCGGCCAGCGTAAAGAAGTTACCGAGCGACTTGGACATCTTCTCGCCGTCGACCAGCAGCATGCCCGTGTGCATCCAGGTGTTGGAGAAACCCTGGTGCCAGGCGCAGGTGGCCTGGGCGCACTCGTTCTCGTGATGCGGGAAGGCAAGGTCGGAGCCACCGCCGTGGATGTCGATCGGGGTACCCAGGTAGCGGTGCACCATGGCGGCGCACTCGGTGTGCCAACCGGGACGGCCCTCGCCCCAGGGACTCGGCCAGCTGGGCTCGCCGGGCTTGGCGGCCTTCCACAGGGCAAAGTCGAGCGGATCGTTCTTGTCCTCGTTCTCCTCGATGCGCGCGCCAACCATAAGGTCGTCGATGTTGCGGCCCGAGACCTGACCATAGTTGGGATCGCTGCGCACGGCAAAGTACACATCGCCGTTATCGGCGGCGTAAGCGTGGCCCTGCTCGATAAGAGTCTTGATCATGGCGATCATGGGGCCGATCTCTTTGGTGGCACGAGGACGCACATCCGGATCGAGCACGTTGGCGGCGCGCATGACGCCGATGAACTTGTCGGAGAACTCTGTCGCGACCTCGGCGGCAGTGCGGCCCTGCTCGTTGGCGCGCTTGATGATCTTGTCATCGACATCGGTGAGGTTCTGGGCAAACGTGACCTCGTAGCCGCTCGCGATGAGCCAGCGACGAATCACGTCAAAGCTGATGAACGTGCGGGCATTGCCGATGTGAATGTTGTCATAGACCGTGGGGCCGCACACGTACATGCGGACCTTGCCGGACTCGATGGGCTGGAGCTCTTCCTTTTTATGGGTAGCGCTGTTGTAGATACGCATTCGTTACTCCTTAACGGTTTTCTGTAGCAGGCAGACGGCCCAGGCGCCGATTCCCTCGCCCTGGCCTTCCCAACCGAGCCTTTCGGTCGTAGTGGCGGCGACGCCCACGTTTTCGACATCGACGCCCAGGGCATGGGCGAGGTTGGCGCGCATGGCATCGCGGTGCGGGGTGATCTTGGGTTGCTGACAGGCAATGGTGCAATCGGCATCGACAAACTCAAAGCCCAGCTCGCGCGCATAGTCCATCACGCGGGCAAGCAGCACCATCGAATCGGCACCCTCGTAGGCGGGATCGGTGTCGGGGAATAGCTTGCCGATGTCTCCCCCGCGGCAGGCGCCCAGAATGGCGTCGGCCAAGGCGTGCGCGAGCACATCGGCATCCGAGTGGCCCAGCAGGCCGCGCTCGTAGGGAATGTCGACACCGCCGATGATACATCGACGCCCCTCCACCAGACGGTGGACGTCGTAGCCATGGCCAATGCGCAGGTTACTGAACATGGGGAAGGTCCTCTCCCTCGGCCATGCGGCCAAGCAGAATCGCGGTTACGGGACGCAAGTCCTCGGGCACCGTCACCTTAAGGTTATCGCGCGGGCTCTGGACGCAGCGGACGCGCCCACCCATGCGCTCGACCAGCGACGAATCATCGGTGCCGATAAAGCCCTCGGCAATGGCTGCAGCGTGGGCGCGCTTCATAGCATCGACGCTAAAGATCTGCGGCGTCTGCGCGGCCCAATAGAGCTCACGCGGCGGCGTCTCGACGATATTATCGCCGTCGACGATCTTGAGCGTGTCGATCGCGGGCTGACCGCACACGACACCGTCGAGCGAGCGGTCACCCATGAGCACGTCGATAGCGTGGTCGATGGCCTCGGTCGTAATGAGCGGACGAGCGCCATCGTGGATGGCGACATATTCGAAACCCGCCGGAACCGCATGCACGCCGGCACGAGTGGAATCCTGACGGGTATCGCCGGCATCGGCAAAGCTGATGGGCGTGTCATAGTCAAACGGGTCGATGGCCAGGCGGCGCATCTCGGCACGGCGCTCGGCAGGACACACCACCACGATGTGGCCGACCTTATCGCTCCGATCGAACGCGCGGATGGACCAGCTCATAAGCGGACGGCCCGCCACGTTAACGAGTTGCTTGCCACCGGGGTTACCAAAGCGCTGGCCGCTGCCACCGGCAACGACCACGGCGCATACGGGCGCCATTATGCGTTCCCCTGTTTGGTGCCCTTCATGCGGTACAGCGAGTCCGCAAGAATGGCAGGGTTGTTAACGCCAAAGTCGCCCAGGCGCTCCGGATCCTCGCTGATGTCGTCCATGAGTTCCTGCAGCGAGCCGTACTCGTCGACGATCTTCTCGGCCACGCCGTCGCGCACGACGGACACGCGCGAAAGCGTGCGCAGGCCCAGCGGCGTCATGACGGAGTCCTCGTCCAGGTCGTCGTAACCCAGAACCGCCGCCACATGCTGTGGGTCGGACAAGTCCTTAGGCGTCATGCGGCTAAGCTCGGCGCGAATCTTCTCGGCGTTTGCCTCGGAGGAATCGCTCGCATAGTCGCGGATCATCAGGTCGTATTCGGTATCCATGCTGGAGCCAGCGAGCTGCTCGAGCTGCATCTGCACGAGCTTGCCCTGGTTGCCCAGCTTGACGATACAATCCTTAAGCTCGGTCTTTGCCTGTTGCATGATCTCGAAACTCGAGAAAATGCCGGTGATGTCGGCGAGCGTGACGTAGTCGTCCAGCTCGAGGGCCGTCAGGCGCAGCAGGGAGCGATCGAGCGACTGACGGGTAGTCTGGAGCGTGGCGACGAGCTGGTTGACCGAGCTCATGATGGTGGTGACAGGCTGGATCTCGTAGCTCTTGCCGTGAACGTACACGTTGACGACGGCACGACGGGCCGAGACCGAGATCACGATGGCATCGGTGAGCACCGACATGCGAGCGGCGGTGCGGTGACGCATGCCCGTCTCGCTCGTGGCAAGCGAGGGATCGGGATTGAGGTGGAAGTTGGCGCGCAGGATCTGGGTGAGGTCGCCGTCGATAACGATAGCACCGTCCATCTTAGAGAGCTCGAACAGACGGTTCGAGGTGAACGAAATGTTGAGCGGGAATCCGTCGTTGCCGGCAGCGAGTACGTTTTCGGTGTCGCCGACGCAGATAAGGGCGCCCAGGTGACCGGCGATGATCATGTCGAGGGCGGTGCGGATCGGCTGACCAGGTGCCGTCAGGCGGATGGCCTGTTCCATACGCTTTTGCAGCTCGTTCTTATCCAAGGCATCGCTCCCATCGTATACGCTCCATAAACGCTAAATAGTTTCTCACGGTTTGTCCCTGCGGCGCTTGCGAAATCCGATGCTTACAGAATGAGCGAACACAGCTGAGAGCCCAACCCAAATGGGCTGCTTATATGGTAGCATCGGGATTCACATGAATGAGGGAGTAGTCGCGTGGCCGGGTTCGCCTCCGGTGGCGCGGCAAGTCAACATACTGGCCGATGCGGCCTGGCTTGCCTTAATGAACGAGACTCGTGGTTGTGCGCGCAACGCGTACGCCACGGGTCTTTTTTGTTACTCCCCCAAGAGGTACACGCGGGTTCGCCCGCAGAGAGGGAGCCAGACTATGGGACTCGCAGAGCTCGCGTTGCTCGCCGTTGGCCTTTCGATGGACGCCTTTGCCGTTTCCATCTGCAAGGGCCTTGGCATGAAGAAGATCAACCTTAAAGTTGCCGTGGTGCTCGGCTTGTTCTTTGGCGGCTTTCAGGCCGGCATGCCCGTAATCGGATGGGCGCTCGGCAGTCAATTCATGGGCATCATCGGACCCATCGACCATTGGATCGCCTTTATCCTGCTCGCCTTTATCGGCGGCAAAATGTTGTGGGAGGCCTTTACCGAAGACGAGGATGAAGGCGACGGCAAGGATGCCGAAAAGATTGACCTGGGCGAGTACCTGATCCTCGCCATCGCCACCTCGATTGACGCCCTGGCCGTGGGTATCTCGTTCGCCGCGCTTTCCGTCGACATCGTTCCCGCCGTGTCGCTCATAGGCATCACGACCTTCATCTTCTCCGTTGCCGGCGTGGCGATTGGCCGCATCTTTGGCGCGCGCTACGAAAAGCCCGCCACCATCGTGGGCGGCGTTGTGCTCATCCTCATCGGCCTCAAGATTTTGCTGGAGCACCTAGGGATTTTAGTGCTGTAAAACACCCTTCAAAACTAAACGTCCGTATAAGGCCTCATGCAGAGTTTTGCATGAGGCCTTTTCATGCAGACTTTTGCATGTCATACTAGGATGCAAAAGCCTGCACGTTAGGAGATAGCCGTGGATATCCTTCCCATCACCACACCACGCCAAGCTGGCATCTACGTGCGCCAGGCACGCGAGACTCAGGGTCTCACCCGTGCCACCCTCGCCAAAAAGGCCGGTGTTTCGGAGCGCCTGCTTGCATCGCTCGAGCTAGGAGACGCCACCGGCATTCGACTCGACAAGCTGCTGGCGATTTTCGACGCTCTTGAACTGGCGCTCGCAGCACAAGGGGATATAAGCGAAACGAAAAATGAGCACCCAGTCGACGCCCCGCATGCTGATCAACCTTGCAGCACCTCCAGACGCCATCACGCTCAACGTCTTCATCATCGCAACCGTCGCAGCACAACCATTCCGGCTCTTGCAGATACCCCCCTTACGTCCGAGCTCTACGACAGGGCCTTCGCCGATTTCGCCATGTCCAATCTCGGAGTCTCGATTGCCACAAACGCATCTAGCCAAGCCATGCCCGAAGGGAAATAGCCAATGGCCAGAACATCACTTCGGACCATTATTTGCGGCGTGCCTGCTGGAACGCTCACGCAAGATGAGAACGGTCTTATCAGCTTTACCTACGATCATGACTATGACGGGCCAGCCCTATCGACCAACATACCCGTATCGAATCGCACATACGGACAACAGGTCATGAATCCGTACCTGTTTGGCCTTCTACCCGACAGCGAGGACCAACGAAAAGCGATTGCCGCCGAATTCGACGTTAGGCCCAACAATCCCGTTGCGTTGCTCAGCCATATCGGACTCGACTGTCCGGGCGGCGTGCAGTTTTGTGCCGAAGAAGATACCGACGCCGTCCTGCATCGCGCTGGCGAATACCGCCCTATAGACAACCACGAAATTGCTCTTCGTCTCAAGTCGATCAGAGATGACCGCGATGCATCGTGGATGGGTCTAGATGAAAGTTGGTCACTTGGAGGCAACCAGGGCAAGTTCGCGCTCGCGTTCATAAACGGCCGCTGGTGCGAATGCATGGGCTCCTCGCCCACGACGCATATTTTCAAAAATGGCGTTATCGGATTTAAACTCGAGGCTCTCAATGAGTTTGTCTGCATGAAAAGCGCCCAGCGCGCCGGCATCGCAACGGCAAACGTCGAATATCGTATGTTTGAGGACGAACCTGCCCTCATTGTTGAGCGCTATGACCGCGTGAAAGTCAAAGACGGAACGATCAGGCGCCTACATCAAGAAGACCTCTGTCAGGCACTTGGGGTGATGCCCGCCCAAAAGTACACGGCAGACGGCGGCCCGACCACACGCGACATTCAAGAGCTCCTCGTAAATACGAGCCACCATCAACTTAACCTGTATCTGTTTACGCAGATACTTTTCTTTAACGCCATCATCGGCGCACCGGATGCGCACGCGAAAAACTATTCCCTGCTCCTTGGAAACGACGGCGCAGCCATGATGGCTCGAATGTACGATGTCGCGTCGGGTTTGGCGTATGAGCGCATGCGCCGCCGGGCGCGCCTTGCCATGAGCGTTGGCGGCGAAAATCGTGTGGGGTGCATCGGTCCAGGCGCTATCCGCCGATACCACGGTATGGGCGACCCCACGCTGGAGGCGACGCTCACCGATGCCGGGCTATCCGAGAAGTTTTGCTTTGCGACCATGATGGACCT
>CABRZJ010000045.1:0-14386 GCA_902475425.1 uncultured Collinsella sp. | reverse complement strand
CGCCCGAGAGCGCCAAACCATCCTTGTTGAGCTGATTGGATACCTCTTTCCAGAGGTTGGCGCGCTTGAGCGATTCTTCCACGATGTCATCGAGGTCACTTTTGCTAGTCACGCCCTGCAGACGAGGGCCAAAGGCGACATTCTCGTAGATGGATTTAGGAAACGGGTTGGGCTGCTGAAAGATCATGCCCACGCGACGACGGAGATCGACCGGGTCGACACCCTCGGCATAGATATCGTTGCCGTCGAGCGTCATGGTGCCCTCGACGCGCGTGCCCTCGATCAGGTCATTCATGCGGTTGATGCAGCGCAAAAACGTCGACTTGCCGCAGCCCGAAGGGCCAATGAAGGAGGTGATGGCGTTTTTGGCGATGTTGAGGTCAAGCCCCGTCAGCGCATGAAAGTCACCGTACCAAAAGTTGAAATCCTTGGCCGTAATGGCCGCTTGCTCCAACGTGGGAGCGGACTGATAAACGGACATGGGACTCCTTAACTAGCGACGCTTGCGCGACAGGAAGCGCGCAAACAGGTTGAAGGTCAGAATGATCACCATCAGCAAGAGCGCGGTGCCGTAGGCTGCGTTCATGTTGATGCCGTCGTTGGCAAGCAGATACAGGTGAACCGTCATGGGGCGGCCGGAATCGAGCGGCGAAATAGGTAGATTGATGGCCTGCCCCATGGTATAGAGCACCACCGCGGTCTCGCCAATGGCACGGCCGATGGCGAGAACGATGCCCGTGGCAATACGGCCAAAGGCAGAAGGAAGCACGATCTTGGAGACAACCTGCCACTTGGTGGCGCCCAGGCCATATGCGCCCCAGCGGATATAGCGCGGAACGGCGCGAATGGCCTCTTCGGTGGTACGCATGACGATGGGAAGCATCAAGAGCGCGAGTGCCAGGGCGGCCGAGACCATCGAAAGGCCCAGGCCCATGGCCTCGACAAACAAGGCGTAGCCAAACAGGCCCATAACGATGGAGGGCACCGAGGCCAAAGCGTCAGCAGCGTAGCGAATGAGCTCGACGACCTTGCCCTGCTTGGCGTACTCGGCCAGATAGACGGCTGCCAGCACAGCGATCGGCGTGCAGATAAGCATGGCGAGCGCCGTCACGTAGACGGTCGAGACGATCGTGGGCCAAATTCCGCCCTCGGCGTTGACGCCCTGGGGCCAACCGAAGATAAAGTCGAGCGAGATGTGTGGCAGGCCGTTGATGACCACGTAGGCGATGATAGCGACCAGCACCAGCGTGGTGATGTAGGCAGCGGCACGAAACACGCAAAGCATGATCTTGTTGGACAGGTCCTTGTTGATGCGGCCCTTCTTGCCGTGGGAAAGGGCACGCTTGATGCGCTCGCGCGACGAGGTCGTATCGACCGTCGTGTCAACGGAATCGGACATAGCCTACCCCCTCTTCTTCTTGGAAATCAGACGGACGATGCCCACCAGCGTGGCGGAGATGATAAACAGGACCACGCCCATGCCGAACAGCGCCGAGCGATGCAGACCCGAGGAATAGCTCATGTCGAGCGCGATCTGGCTCGTGAGCGTCGAGATAGGGCTCGCAATGCTGTCGGGAATAACCGGGGCGTTACCTACGACCATGAGCACGGCCATGGTCTCGCCGATGGCACGGCCCATACCCAGCACGATGGCATCAACGATACCCAGCTTCGCGGCAGGTAGCACGACCTTATAGATGGTCTGCCACTTGGTGGCGCCCATGGCATACGATGCCTCGCGAATGCCCATGGGAATGGAATTGAGAGCATCGATGGTGAGCGTGGTGATGGTAGGGACGATCATGATGGCGAGCACAAACCACGCCGTCAGCGCACCAAAACCAAGGCCGCCGGTCAGTTGTGCGATAAACGGGCGGATGATGATCATGCCAAAGAAACCATAGATGATAGAAGGGATGCCGGCCAACAGGTCAACGGCGGGGCTGATGAGCTTGCGCACGCGCTTGCTGGCAATCTCGACCAGGTAAACGGCCGTACCCACGCCCAGCGGCACGCCCATGGCGAGCGCACCGACGGTCACCAGACCCGAGCCGGCAAGCAGCGACAAGATGCCGTAGTGGCCCTCGGAAGGCGCCCACGTAAAGCTAAAGAAGTCCGCCAGACCGATGTCGGTAAAGACGGGCAGCGCCGAGTACGTGGTAAAGACAAAAATCAGGATGACGGTAACGACCGCCAAGAACGCGCAGGCAAAGAAGATCCACTGCAGCGCCTTCTCCTTGATATAGGTACTGCGCGATACGAGCGCCAGCTCGCGCTTCTTGGGCGTCTGAACATTCTGCTCAGTCTGGGAGTTTTCCTGTGCTTCCATGCTACTCACTCCCCTTCTCGTCGTTGGTGACGGGAATAAAGCCCGCCTCGCGAATCTGCTTGTCCATCTTTTCGGACGTCACATAGTCGATGTAATCCTGCGCCTGCTGCGAAGGCGCACCCTTCACAAAGAAGTAAAGGTCGCGCGAGATGGGATAACCGCCACTCGCGACCGTCTTCTCGGACGCCTCAACATGATTGACCGAGACGGCCTTGACCGAGGTCTTGGCGTTGAGGCTATCGACGAAGCCCAGCGAAATGTAGCCGATGGCCCCACGCGAACGAGATACCACGTCGCGCACCTGGCCCGTACCCGAAAGAACAGCCGAGCGGCGATCGAACGGCGTGCCATCCATCACGATGGTACGGAAGGCCTCGCGCGTACCGGACGCCTCGTCTCGGTTGATGACCTGAATCCTCAGGTCCTCGCCACCGACCTCTTTCCAATTGGTAATCTTGCCGGCGTAGATATCGCGGAGCTGCTCGGTCGAGAGGTTATCGACCGGGTTATCGTCGTTCACGATGACCGCGATACCGTCGTGGGCAATTACGATGGGGGTCAGGCCCAGATCCTGTTCGTCGGCATTGAGCCCACGGGAGGAGCTGGCGATATCGGCCGTGCCGGCGCTGACGGCCTCGATGCCAGCGGAAGAACCCAAACCGGAAACGAGCACGTCGATGCCGGTCTCCTCCTTAAAGCCCTCGGCCGCAATCTCGGCGATAGGAAGGCAGGTCGTGGAGCCAGCGACGGTAATGGAAGAGGTAGAAGATCCCGAAGAACAGGCACACAGCGTAAGTGTAAGCACAGCGGCGCTCAGGACCGATACGATCTTTCTCATAGCATCACGCCGATCGCAGCATGGCGCCCACAGGTGCCGTCCTCGTTACGGTAGGAATAAAAGCGGTCGTTCTGACGCACGGTCGAAAGCTGGGTATCCACGATATCATCCGCGTCGACACCGACATCTACCAGCGCCTCGCGAATGGCAGCGGAAAGATCGAGCATGCGAGAGGTACTCGCATCGATGCAAGAGAACTCGGCGGCAAAGCGATCCATGAGTTCCTGGGATACCTCATATTCGTCACCCAAGATATGGGGGCCGATATAGGCGGAAACGTCGCCCGCATCGCAGCCGGCAGCATCGCAAAGCGCCTGGCACGCCTTGGCAGAAATACGTGCAATCGTGCCCTTCCAACCGGAGTGCACCACGGCAAATCCGCCAGGGGCCACCAGCACCACGGGAACGCAGTCGGCAAAGCAGAGCAGCACGGGCACGTTATGCGCCGTACAGACGATGGCATCGCAGCCCGCGGCAATCTGCTCGCGGACGTCCTCAAGGTCATCGGCGCCATTCGAGGTCACCGCAACGATATGGTCACCATGGACCTGATTGGGAACGAGCAGGTTGTGCTCGCACTCCGCGGCACCCATAGCCTCGAGTGCGCGGCGACGATTTTCTTGAACAGCAAAGGGATCATCGCCAACATGCGAGCCCAAGTTGAGTGAGGAGTACGCATCTTCGGAAACGCCACCGGCGCGCTCGGTGAAGGCAAAGCGAACATCGGATGTCGCGCCCTCCACCAACGTAACTCCATCATGGTCGACACGCGAAACGTTGTCCGCACGTGCTGCCATACTAAAGCCTCCTAATAACACAAGTACCGCGGCATCGCCGCTACAGCCCGCGTTTATACGGCTGTCATACTTCTCTAAAAGGATACCTGCTGCGCTGGAGGCAATCGTAAAGGGAACGTAAAGAGATTGGAGGTTCTAGTTTACAAAGTCGAAATAAAAAGGGCGCGTCCATACGGACACGCCCCTGTGCACAACAATGCAAAGAACGACTTAGAAGCTACCGCGCTTCAGGAAGTCGGGAAGCTCGAACTGATCGTTGCCGAAGTTAGGAAGCTCGGTGCCACCGACGTTGCGGGTCGGAGCGGCCTGAGCCGGGCTGGTGGCCGGAGCGGTGCGCTGCGGCTCAGCGGAGGCAGCGGCCTTGCTCTGAGACTGCTGAGCAGCAAAGAGCTCGTCCTGACGGTTAACGTTGGAGTCGGAGAAGCCCGTAGCGATGACGGTGATACGCACCTGATCGCCCAGGGACTCGTCGACAACGGTACCGAAGATGATGTTGGCCTCGGGGTCGACGGCGTTGGCGACAACGTCGGCGGCGTCGCTGATCTCCTGGATGCCCAGGTCCTTGGAACCGGCGATGGAGAGCAGCACGCGCGTGGCGCCATCGATGGAGCTCTCGAGCAGCGGGCTGGAGATGGCCTGCTGGGCAGCGTCGACGGCACGGGTATCCCCAGAAGAGGTACCGATACCCATCATGGCGGTACCGGCCTGCTTCATGATGGTCTTAACATCGGCGAAGTCCAGGTTGATGATACCGGGGACGGTGATGAGGTCGGTGATGCCCTGGGTGCCCTGGGAAAGGACGCCATCGGCAATCGCGAAGGCCTCGAGCATGGTGGTCTTCTTCTCGGCGATGTCGAGCAGCTTATCGTTAGGGATGACGATCATGGTGTCGACGCAATCGGAGAGGGTCTTAATGCCCTCCTCGGCGCTCTTCTTGCGCTTGCGGCCCTCGAAGGTGAAGGGCTTGGTCACGACGGCGACGGTCAGCGCACCGACCTCGTTCATCGCGATATCGGCAACGATGGGAGCAGCGCCGGTACCGGTGCCACCGCCCTCGCCGCAGGTGATGAACACCATGTCGGCGCCAGCGAGCGCCTCGGCAATGTCGTCGCGGGACTCATCGGCAGCCTTGCGGCCAACCTCGGGGTTGGCGCCGGCGCCCAGGCCGCGGGTAAGGTCGGTGCCGATGTGCACCTTGATATCGGCATCAGAGATCGCGAGTGCCTGAGCATCGGTGTTGATGGCAACAAACTCGACGCCGCGGATGCCCTCTTCGATCATTCGATTGACCGCGTTGGTACCGCCGCCGCCGACGCCGACCACCTTAATGACGGCAAGGTAGTTGTTGATCTCTGTCTCGTGCATGTCGGTCCTCCGAACAAAGGTTATAGCCATAGCATGGGTCGACCCCTGCGCACATTAACCTTCAGGTTGAAAGTAAATGCAAAGGTAAACCGTATTATGTTTGCACATTATGAACGTATCAGTCAAATAATTGACCGTGAAAACCAAACAAACCAGATAAACGGCGTGGTATGGCCCCTCAACAAAGCATCAACCAGCGCTACGAGGTCGGAGCGTTCCTAAATGTATAGTTACCCGGAGAGCGCACATTGATATACGTTACGCCCTCTACCTGCGAAAGCAGCTTGGTGACTACGCGCTCCTTCTTGACGATATCGTTCGAATCGCCCAGCGACACCTCAATGCCGTTATTGAGGTTTGCCGAGATGGCTTCGACCGAAGGCGTGGAAATATCCTTGACTTGTCCCAAGAACTCGCTCGAAAAACCACGCACATAATCCAAGCCAGCCTTAACGGCCTTGGAGCTCACTGCCTGGCCGGAAACCGGAGCGACATCCGCCGAGACATCAGTCAACAACACCGCGCCATAGTGCTTAGCGAGCGCCAGCGCGGCATCGATTCCGGTCAAGGTATTTGAGCCCTGCCCTGTCGTGATGACGTTGCCCTGGTCATCCACTTCGACCGACGTCGACAGTGGGGCGATCCAGGTGTCATCATCCCCGATGGCCCAGGCAAGGTCATCGGAACTGATATAGGCAATTGCGATGACCTTGCGCTCCATCGGCGTAATGATGAGCGTATGCGGGAACTGACGCTGGACATCCACGCCCGAGACCCACGGATTCTGCTTGAGGTCCTCGGTAATCTGGTCGGGATCGACGTTAAAAAGCGACGTTCCCTCGGGCAAATCGATCAGCTGGATAGCATCGTGCTTCGTCACATGCTCGCTGCCTTGAATCTGAATATCAGTGGCGGTAAACAATCCAGAGTTGATCACCACGATGGCAACGACGACGAGCACGGCCAAGGCGGCCAGAACGCCGCCCACGATTTTGCCTTTGCCTGCAACGACAGAAGCAGCGTCTGATGTTTTATTTACCATCGCCCCAAGTGAAGACAACGGGTTGACGTTTTTTTTACCCGAAGGCTTCTTGGCGGTAGCCGGCACCGATGTCAGCGAGCGCGGTTTCGATGCGCCCAGCGTGCGACCTGGACGCGGCGCTTTAGTTCCCGTCGAGGGCTTAGGAGTTGCCATGGGACGGGCAGGTTTGGCGCCCATAACAGGCTTTGACGTCACCGAGGGACGCGAGGACTTTTTTGCGGCCGGACGATTACCGAGCTGCGAGCCGACGACCGGACGACTGGTCTGTCGAGCATGCCCGACAGACTTAGAGCGCGCGACGGTATTGCGTTGAGGTTTGGCAGGCGCGCCGGAACGCCCTCCGGCGCGGCGGAAGGTGGGTTTCGATGCTCTAGAAGCCGAGGAATTTAACTTCCGGTCTGAGCTCGATGCCATACGCCTCCCTCACCTTTCCGTGCACATGTCTGATAACCGCGGCAACGTCATCGGCCGAGGCGGTTCCGTTATTAACGATAAAACTAGCGTGAACGGGCGAAACTTCTGCGCCGCCAATCGAAAAACCCTTTAATCCACAATCCTCGATAAGCTTGCCCACACTCGCATCGGGCGGGTTGCGAAAGACCGACCCGCAGGACGCGCGACCCATGGGCTGCGTTCGCTTGCGCCTCGTCAGGTACCGCTCCATGCGCTCGCGAATGTCGGCCTTGGGCGCCGGTTTAAGCTTGAGCACACACTCGAGGATGATCTCATTGCGGGGAAGGCTACATTCGCGGTAGCCCCAAGTGATCTCGGACCCCGCATAATGCTTGATACCGGATGCCGGGTCAAACGTTACGACATCCTCAACCAGCGAGCCAATCCACTCGGTCCGTGTGCCGGCATTCATAGATATCGCACCGCCGACCGAGCCAGGGATGCCAACGGCAAACTCAAGGCCCGAGAGGCTACGCGACAGGGCATCGTTGACCAGGCGCGCAAACATCACGCCCGCACCGACCGTCAGCGTACAACCGTCATCTGCAACAACCGTGCGCTGAAACTCACGTCCGAGCGAAATGACGGCACCGCGATAACCGCCATCGGCAACCAGCAGATTGGAACCCTTGCCGATGATGACCCACGGCACCTGCTCGCGATCGAGCACCGCCACGGCGCGGCGGAGGGCATGATAGCTATGGCACGTCACAAAGAGGTCGGCCTTGCCGCCGATACGATAGCTCGTATGACGCGCAAGGCGCTCGTCCTCGATCACATCCGTGTCGATCATGCCCGAGAGCGCCATGACGGCGTTAAACAGACCCATTAGACTTAAGCGTCTTTCTTGGCAGTCAGATACTCAATGAACTCGGGACCGACGGTCGTAACGTCACCGGCACCCATAGTGAGCAGCAGGTCGCCCTCGCCCACCATCTGCTCGAGCTCCTGATTAAGCTCAAGACGGCTGGAGCAGTACACGACCTCCTTGCCAGGATGCTTGGCGCGCACGGTATCGGCGAGCATCTTAGAGGTGACACCCGGAATGGGCATCTCGCCAGCCGAGAACACATCAATCAGCAGCAGTTTATCGGCATTGGCAAATGCATCGGCAAAGTCGTCGCAAAGGGCCTGCAGACGCGAATAGCGGTGCGGCTGGAACACGACGTCGACGTGCTTGTAGCCCAGCGACGAAGCGGCAGCAAGCGTCGCCTTGATCTCAGTGGGGTGATGGCCGTAATCATCGACCACGGTGATGCCATCGATATCGCCCACGTGGGTAAAGCGGCGGCGAACGCCCTCAAAGCTCGAGAGCGCCTTGGCGGCGGCGTCGATGTCAAGGCCCAGGACATGGGCGACGGTGAGCACCGCCGTGGCGTTGAGCATGTTGTGGCGACCGGGATTGCTCTTGATCTCCACGGCATGTTCAGTGCCATCCTCAAAGCGAACGATAAAGTCACTCTGGATACCCTTGACATCCGGGTGCATGCAGACGATGTCGTTGCTCTCGGCAAAGCCGTAGGAAAGCACGTGACGGCCCGTCGACTTGGCGAGCTCGACCAGATGCGGGTCCTCACCGCAGACGATGACGGTGCCGTCCTCGCCCACCAGGCTCATGAATTTGGCGAAAGTCGCTTCGATCTCCTCGATACCCGAGTAGTGATCGAGGTGATCGGCCTCGACGTTGGTCACAATGACTACGTTGGGGTTCAGGAACAGGAAGGAGCTGTCGGACTCGTCGGCCTCGGCGACAAAGTAGTCGCCCGAGCCGTTCTTGCCGTTCGTGTCATAGCCCTCGATGATGCCGCCGATCAAGAAGCTCGGATCCAGACCCATGCGGTCGAGCATGGTGGCGCACATCGAAGACGTGGTGGTCTTGCCATGCGTGCCGGCAACAGCGACGGTGATGTAGCCGTGGCCCAAAGCAGAGAGCATCTTGGCACGGGGCCACACGGGAATACCAAGCTCGCGAGCGCGCACGAGTTCGGGGTTGGACTCCGGAATAGCGGTGGAGACAACAACCACGTCGGGCTTGACCTCGTCGATCGTGGCGGCCTCATGGCCCACATGCACCTTCACGCCAGCGCGGGTAAGCTGGCGGATATAACGTGACGTCTTAAGGTCGGAGCCGGTAACGGCATAACCGCGCTCGTGCAGAACGAGGGCGATGCCGCTCATGCCGGCGCCGCCGATACCGATAAAGTGGGCGCTCTTAAACTCGGGCGCGGAGGTTGCAGTCTGGGAATCAGCCATGTGCTCGTGTACTCCTTGCGTAAACACTGCCTGTAACCCGTTAACTGTACCGCACCTACCGCATCAGCGCGAGGGCGACCGACGATATCCCGTCTAACTAACGCAAACCCTCTACCGCATCCGCCAGAAGAGCGGCGGCCCTATCCTGAGCCAGACCACGCGCCGCCTGACGCATGGCGTCGCGCGCCGCCGCGTCATCGACCAGGTGCAGCAGTTCATCGGCAAAGGCAGAACCGTCGATATCGGCATCGGCGCAGAGCACGCCGGCCCCGGCGTCGACCAGATACCGGGCATTGGTGGTTTGGTGGTCGGCCGTCGCATGCGGGTACGGCACGAGCACCGAAGGCACGGCGAGTGCAGCGATCTCGGCCACGCTCGATGCGCCCGAACGCGAGAGCACCAAATCGGCAGCAGCCAGCATATCGCCCATGTTGTCGATGTAAGGCTGGACGCGGTAATGCTTCGCCTCCTCGGGCGTCAGCGCCAAAGCGCGCTCGGTCTCCTCAAAGCCGTCGGCACCCGTCGAATGCAACACATAGAGGTTCTTGCGCGAAAGCAGCTCGTTTTTGAGCGAAGCCACACGCTCGTTGAGGTGCTGGGCGCCAAGTGAACCGCCAAAGACGAGCAGCAGCGTAGCGTCCTCGGGAACGCCAAGTGCCTTGCGGCCGCGAGCGCGATCGCCCTCGATCACCGAGCGACGTACGGGGTTGCCGGTCATGAGCACGTGGTCAGGGTCACCTTCGCGCTCAAAGACCGAACGCGCTGCCGGCACCGAGATGCACACGCGGGCGGCGTGGGAGTTCATCATCTTGTTGGCCAGGCCCGGAACAGAGTTCTGCTCATGCAGCAGATACGGAACGCCCGCGCCCTTGCACCACCCCAGCAGCGGAACCTCGACATAGGCACCAAAACCAATGGCGGCATCGGGCTTGCCGACCTTTGAGAAATGACTGGCGAGCGCACGCTTGGCTTTGTTGACGCGCCACAGCGAGGTCAGCGCCGTCCAAGGACGGGAGCGGTCGAAGCCCGTGACCGTAATGGGCACAAAATCAAACCCAGCCTCGGGGACCAGACGACCCTCGAGCTTGCGCGACTGGCCCACGAACACAACGTGGTGGCCACGGTCACGCAGCTCTTCGGCCAAGGCGAGCGCGGGGTTGATGTGTCCTGCCGTGCCGCCGGCTGCAATAGCAACGGTCATTTTATCGGTCATGGTAGTCCCTTCGTACACGCGGTCCCTGGTCGTCGGTACGCAGACGCGCCGACGGGTCCGAGTTCAAATCGATTCGATTATATCCGCCGCCCGCGTTGCGAGGGCTGGGGCGCTGCGGACGACCTTGCGGAGCCATTCGCGGGCGTGGACGAGCTGCCGGCTCGGATGCAGAACCATCCAGAACGGTAAAGCCGCTACGCGAAGGTCGTTCACCGCGCACATGGGCTACGCCGGCGGTGCTCTCGTCCATAACGGCAAAGCTCTCACGGCGGCGGTCATACTCATCGCGGCGGGCGCTCTCGTACGAAACGCGCAGGATCAACCCGGCAAGCATAAGCGACACAATAATCGACGAACCGCCGTAGCTAATAAACGGCAACGGTTTGCCCGTCATGGGAAACACGTTGAGGATGCCCAGCGCGTTAATCAAAAACTGCACTGCGAGAATGACCGCGGAGCCAGACGCCATGAGCGCGCCCCGACGATCGGTCGCCTGCTCGGCAATGCGAAACGCCGAGTAGATCAGCATCGCAAACACCAAGAAGAACAGCACGGTTCCGACAAAGCCGACTTCCTCGCCAATGATAGCCAGGATGTAGTCATTGTGCGCCTCGGGCAGATACGAGTACTTCATGGTTGAGTTGCCGATGCCACGGCCGAACAGACCGCCCGAGGCAAAGGCCATGATGGCAAGCGTGGCCTGATAGCCGTCACCATACTCGTCGGCCCAAGGGTTCAAGGCAACCTGAATACGCACCATACGGTACGGCTCTGCGACAAGCGCAATCACGATCACGAGAATGCCGAAGATTAGCACGCCGATGATAAATCTGGGGTCGAGGCCCGCAAACAACGCCATGCACATGAGGGTCAACAGGATGATCAGGACAGTACCGAAATCGGGCTGGATAAAGATCAGAAAGAGCGAAATGCCCAGGTAGATGCCCATCTTGCGAAGGAATTCGTTGATGTTGCCACCGGGCGAAAAGAAGCGATCGAGCATGATGGCCGAATACGCAATGGCAAATGGCTTTAAAAACTCGGAAGGCTGGAACTGAATGCCGGCGATGTTGAGCCAGCGCGTGGCGCCACGGCTGCCGCTGCCCACCAAGAACACCAGAAACAGTAGCCCTATCATGCCTATGAGGAAGATCCTGAGCACATCCTCCCCAAACCAGCTGTCCGGCAAAACGCGCACGATGGCAACCATAGCCAGCACGCCAACTCCGGCAAACGCGGCTTGTCGAAACAGAAAAAACGTCGCCGAGCCATTCTCGTGCAGCGCCTCGACCGAAGACGCCGAGTACACCATCAGCAGGCCAAAGCACACCAAGGTAAACAGGCAGGCCATGAATATCAAACGGGGGCGCATGATACGGGCGGGAACGCCGGCAATATAGCGTTCGCTAAACGTCTGCCTGCCGCGACCGGAACGCGGTGTGCTGCGCCGCGAGGAAGCACGGTCCGAGTCGGGCCTCCTCATACCTTGTCGGGGGCTCTCCTCTCTCACCGGCAACCCCTATTCCATTTGCGATTTCGCCGCAGCGGCAAGCTGGGCCACATAGTCCTTAAACACGCGGCCGCGCTCCTCATAGCCCGAGAACTCATCGAACGAAGAGCAGGCAGGAGAAAGTAAGATCACGTCGCCACGGCTCGACAGCGAACGGGCGACGTCCACGGCATCGCGCAGGTCATCCGCCTGGGCGATATCCACGTCACCATCGACATCGGCCTCGTCCATAGCGGCGGTAAAGCGCTCGCGCGCATCGCCAAAGCAAACGACCGAGCGCACGTTGTCCATAACGACGCGGGCAAAGTCCGCAAGCGGCGTACCCTTATCGTGGCCGCCGAGCAGCAAAATCACATCGTCGTCGGGAAACGCCGTCAGGGCCTTTTCGACTGCATCGGTGTTCGTTGCCTTGGAATCGTTGACGTAGCGCACGCCATCGATCTCGCCACAGGGCTCAACGCGGTGCTCCAGCGGCTGGAACGATGCCAAACCACGGCAAATGCCCTCGGGATCGGCACCGACGGCCAAAGCAGCCGTGGCAGCACATAGGGCATTGATGACATTGTGATGGCCCGAGATCTTGAGCTCGGAAGTGGCGACAAGCTGAGTCTCGACGCCCTTCAGGCGGACGACCAACTTGCCGTCGCGCACAAAGGCGGCGTCTGCACCCTCGGGCTCGTCAAAAGCGACCTTGCAGATGCGGCGGCCCGGCATGTAGATGTACTCATCGAACTCATGGATGCCGGCATCCTCAACGTCGATAACCACGAGGTCGTCGTCGACCATATTCTCGAACAACTTGATCTTGGCAAGCGCATAGTTCTTGTGGCTCTTGTGCCAGCCCAGGTGGTCGGGCGTGATGTTGAGCAGCACCGCCACGCGAGGATGAAGCTCGGCGGTCGTAGCAATCTGATAACTCGACAGCTCGGCCACAAACCACTCATTATGTGCGCGGCCGTCGATCTCGTTCACGGGCGGCTCACCGATATTGCCGACGGCCACGCTGGCTTCACCGGCGGCCTTGAGCAGATAATCAGTCAGCGACGTGGTAGTTGTCTTGCCGTTGGTGCCCGTGATGGCAATCCAATTTTGGGGAGACAAGCGATAGGCAAACTCGGGCTCGCCCATAATCTGAGCGGCATGCTCACGCCCCGCCTTAAAGAAGGACGAGAACTCCGAAATACCCGGGCATGTCACGCACACGTCATAGGCGCCCTCGACCTGTTCGGCCCCATAGACAAACGACGCACCAGCAGCCTCGAGCGCACGCGTGGCGTCATTGGGCTCAGAGGTGCCGCCGCCATACACGGTAACGGCGCTTACGCGCTCGGGATGTGCCAGCGCCCAGCGGGCGACATCGAGACCGGATTTGCCCTGACCCAAAACGAGCAGGCTAAAGACATCAGCAAGAGGCATGAAAGACCACTATCCCAACTGGAAGAACAAAGCAAGGCCAACGGCACCAAAGGCCGCAGCGATAATCCAAAAACGGATGACGACCTTGGTCTCGGCCCAGCCCTTCTTTTCGAAATGATGATGGATGGGCGCCATAAGGAAGACGCGCTTGTGCGTAAAGTGGAAGTAGACAACCTGAATCATGACCGACAGGGTCTCAACGATAAACAGGCCGCCGATGATGAGGGAGACGACCTCGGTGTTGGTCATGATGGACGTGCAGGCAAACGCGGCGCCCAGGGCAAGCGAGCCGGTATCGCCCATAAAGATGCTCGCCGGATAGCAGTTGAACCACAGAAAGCCCAAGCAGGCACCGGCACACGCGGTGCAGAAGATGGACAGGTTCACGTCTCCGTGTAAAAACGCCATGGCAGCCATGGCGAGCATGGCGATCATGGAGGTGCCGCCAGCAAGACCGTCAAGGCCATCGGTCAGGTTCACGGCATTAGAAAGACCGGCGATCATCAGCCAGCAAAAGACAACGTAGAGCCACGGGAACGAAAGGCCGCAGATGGTGGTCGAAAGAACACCGAGGTCAATCGTCAGGCCGCCGGGAAAACGAATCTCGGGGGCGACGCCGCACCAGTTGACGGCAAGTACCGTAAAGGTGACACAGATAATGGTTAGGCCGATCATCTTGGCATGAGGCGTCAGACCGAGCGAGCGCCCGTGCGTAACGGAGGTCAGGTCGTCGATCAGGCCCAGCACGCCGGTCGCCAGCGTGGCGAGCAGCACGAGCACGAGCTCGGTGGTGAGCTTGCCCATCAGCAGGCAGGTCAGCGAGATCGCGACGAGGATGACAACGCCACCCATGGTGGGCGTTCCCTGCTTAACCAAATGACGCTTGGGGCCGTCGGCACGAACCTGCTGGCCGATACCCTCGACCTTGAGCAGCTTGATCCACCACGGCATGAGCAGCAGCGCAATGGCAGCGGCGATGCCAAGCCCCAAAAAAGCCTGATACGTTGGATACGAGGGATTGCCGAACATGGGCTAGCACACACCTTCCACAAAGCGGTCGAGCTCAACAAAACGGGAACCCTTGACCAGTACAACATCATGTTTTTCAAGCGCGCCGCCCATGCGGTCGAGCACCTGCTGATAATCGGAGAACACCTGGATGCGGTCCTC
>CABRZJ010000044.1:0-14453 GCA_902475425.1 uncultured Collinsella sp. | reverse complement strand
CCAGGTTGTTAAGGGCCGCAAAGCCGATGGAGGCATAGCCGTCGCGCGGGTGATTGCGCACCAGCAGTGCCGAGGTGTCGTCCTTAAAGTCGTAATTGCGACCGGTGCGCACACGGCGTTCGGCATCTACGGCGACAAAAGCGCTGCAGGCAAACTGGGGCGCCTGGACATGTACCGGCACACCGGGCAGCACCTGCGCCACCACGGCATCGATGTAGCCCTGGTCGTCGCGCACGCCAGCGGCGATGATGCGATCAAGATCGTAGTCGTAGGCGATGTCGATTGCGTACAGGTCATAGCTATCCGCGTAGCCGGTCAAGCGTTTGAGCGACGCGGCGGACTTGATTTGCTTGCGGTAAACGATGCCGGTGGCAGCGGCAAGGCCGACGGCGACTCCCGCGACACCGCAGGCGATGGCAATGTTACGCGGCTTCATGACGGCTCCTCTCGTCCTGTTAGCGTAATTGTCGCAAAAGGAGCGCGGGCATGATGGCTCAACTTGGTGAGCGGCGCGGGATTAAACATGGAATGAAGAGTGCGGCGCTGGCGTGGCGGGGTATGCTGGAGGGGACCATCAACCCAGCGAAAGGGGAGAGCATGACGGATCAGGAAACGCCCGAGCGCGCGCATGTGACGGCCGATGATATCGAGGCCGCCAACGACCTTATCGACTTTATCGAGGCATGCCCCAGTATGTTCCATACGGCGGCGACCATTATGGCCGAGCTCGACGAGGCGGGCTTTACCTACCTGCCCGAGAACGCGGCGTGGGACATCGAGCCGGGCGGGCGTTATTACACGCAGCGCAATACCTCGAGCGTTATTGCCTTTAAGGTGGGCGAGGACCTGACCGCGACGTGGGGCGAGGACGGCGTTGCCGGTGACTATCATTTTCAGCTCACGGCGTCGCACAGCGATTCGCCGACGTTTAAGGTCAAGGCCGTGCCCGAGCTCGACGGCGCAGGCGAGACGCTGCGCCTGAACACCGAGGCCTACGGCGGCATGATCGACTACACCTGGTTCGACCGCCCGCTGGCGCTCGCGGGCCGCGTGTTGGTATGCGAAGGCGACCGTATTGAGAGCCGTCTGCTTGCCACCGAGCGCGAGGTCGCTATCATTCCGAGCCTTGCCATCCACATGAACCGCGGCGTTAACGAGGGCTTTGCTCCCAACCGAGCCGTCGACCTGTGCCCGCTCATCAGCGCTGGCGAGCTTAAGCAGGGCGACTTTGATGCTCTGATCGCCGACGAGCTGGACGTTGAGCCCGATCAGATTCTGGGCCGCGATCTGTTCCTGGTCAATCGTCAGGATGCGTGCATTTGGGGCTGGGCCGACGAGTTTATCTCGACGCCCAAGCTCGACGACCTGGCCTGCGCCTATACCTCGCTGCAGGCATTTTTGGGTGCCGAGAACGCGCACGACGTTTCGGTCTTTTGCTGCTTTGATAATGAGGAGGTTGGCTCCGAGACCAAGCAGGGCGCCATGTCGACGTTCTTGGCCGACGCGCTGCGCCGCATTAACGGATCGCTGGGCTTTGACGACGAGTCGTACCATCGCGCACTTGCTGCCTCGATGCTTGTAAGCTGCGACAACGCACATGCCGTGCACCCCAACCACGCCGAGAAGTGCGATGCCCGCAATCAGGTGGTGCTCAACGGCGGTATCGTCATCAAGGAAGCCGCCAACCAGCACTACTGCACCGATGCCTTTAGCCGCGCGGTGTTCCAGGCCATCTGCGATGACGCCGACGTGCCCACGCAGGCCTTCGCCAACAAGAGCGATATGGCGGGTGGCTCCACGCTCGGCAACCTGTCGAACATGCAGGCGAGCATGCATGCCGTGGACGTGGGCCTGCCGCAGCTGGCCATGCACTCAAGCTACGAGACCGGCGGCGTACGCGACGTGATGTACGCCATTCGCGCCCTCACGGCTTTCTACGAGCGAAACCTAACCATCAACGGCGCCGAAAGCGTGGAGCTCTAAAACCTGCTAAAAGGGACAGGTTTATTATGCAGGTTTTATCTGGGCAAATGCCGCAAAGCCAACAGCTGGACAGAATTGTTATGACACCGCAGGTTGAGCAAGCGTCAGCGAGCGATGTCCAGAGCGAACAAGTTGGCATGAAAAAGGCAAGGCATAGACCTTCTGGTCATGCCTTGCCTTTTGAATGACAAATTGTCGCTCTGGGCGGCGCGCAGCGTCGAGCGGTTACGGCGTTTGGTAAAACGCCGTAACCCCCTAGTACATCTTTGCGCCGGCGGGGATGGAAGCGTCGAGCTGGATCAGGTTGAGGCGCTCCTCGCCCTCCTCCTCGTGGACAGCGCTGATCAGCATGCCGCAGCTGGGAATACCCATCATCTTGCGCGGAGGCAGGTTGGTGATGGCGAGCAAGGTCTTGCCAACCAGGTCCTCGGGCTCGTAATAAGCGTGAATACCGGAGAGGATGGTGCGGTCGGTGCCGGTGCCGTCGTCGAGCGTAAAGTTCAGCAGCTTCTTGGACTTCTTGACGGCCTCGCATGCCTTGACCTTCACGGCGCGGAAATCGCTCTTGGAGAAGGTATCAAAGTCGACGAACTCCTCGAACAGCGGCTCAACGGCGATCTTGGAGTAATCGAGCGTGGGCTTAAGCGACTTAACGAACGGGCTTGCAGCGTTGCCGGCCTCGGCAGCCTTGGCGGCAGCGGCACCGGACTGGAAACCCTTCTCGGGCTTCATGTGCGGGAACAGCAGGACGTCGCGGATGGAAGCCTGGTTGGTGAGCAGCATGACCACGCGGTCGATACCGATGCCGATGCCGCCCGCGGGAGGCATACCGTACTCGAGGGCGCGCACGTAGTCCTCGTCGTACTCCATGGCCTCGTCGTCGCCGCCAGCCTTCTCGGCCATCTGAGCGGCAAAGCGCTCGGCCTGGTCGACCGGGTCGTTGAGCTCGGAGAACGCGTTGGCGTACTCGTGACCGGCGATAACCAGCTCAAAGCGGTGCGTCAGGCGCGGGTCGTCCTCAAAGCGCTTGGCAAGCGGGCTGACCTCGATGGGGTAATCGCACACGAACGTGGGGTTGACGATGGTGTCCTCGCCCAGCTCATCGTAGATCTCGGCGATAATCTTGCCGGCGGTCCACTCGGGCTTGATCTCCAGGCCCTTCTCGCGCGCGGCGGCAGCAAGCTCCTCGACCGGCGTGTCGATGGTGACCTGCTTGCCGAGCACGTCGGAGACGATGTCGGTCATGGGACGGCTGGCCCACTCACCAGAAAGGTCGATGGTCTGGCCCTGGTACTCGATGACCTCGGGGTTGCCGATGGCCTTGTTAGCCGCCTTAATGACACCCTGGGCGAGCGCCTTCATGCCCTCGAGGTCGGAGAAGGCACGATAGGCCTCCATCGTGGTGAACTCGGGGTTGTGGGTAAGGTCCATGCCCTCGTTACGGAAGATACGGCCGATCTCGAACACGCGCTCAAAACCGCCGACGATGCAGCGCTTGAGGTGCAGCTCGGTAGCAATGCGCAGGTAGCACTCCTGATCGAGCGCGTTGAAGTGCGTGATGAACGGCTTGGCCGTGGCACCGCCCTGGATGGTCTGCAGGATGGGGGTCTCGACCTCCATGTAGCCGTCGGACTCCATAAAGCGACGGAAGGTGGAGAGAATCTGCGAACGCTTACGGAAGGTCTCGCGAACGTCGTCGTTGGCGATCAGGTCGACGTAGCGCTGGCGATAGCGGGTCTCCTTGTCGGAAAGACCGTGGAACTTCTCGGGCAGCGGACGAACGGCCTTGGAAAGCAGGGTCGCGCTCTTAGGGGCAACGGAAAGCTGGCCGCGCTGGGTGCGCACAACCACGCCGGTCACGCCCAGGATGTCGCCCAGGTCGAGAGCCTTGAGCGTATTCCAGGCAGCCTCGTCCATGTCGTTGATGCGGCAGAACAGTTGAATCTCGGCAGTCGCATCGCGCACGACGATGAACATGATCTTGCCCTGACCGCGCTTGGCGACCACACGGCCGGCGATCTTCACGACATCCTCGGTGTCCTCGCCATCGGCAAGCTCGGCGTACTTAGCCTCGATATCGGCAACGTAGTCCTCAAGCTCAGAGTGCTCGGGATAGGGATTCTGGCCCGCCTCGAACAGGGCGGCGCGCTTGGCCAGGCGGGTGGCGCGCTCGTCGTTGAGCGTCGATGCCTGATCGGCGGCGTTCAGGTTCTCTGCCATAAGTTAGCTCCTCAAACTAAAACGCTCCCCAGGATTCGGTCCCAGGGAGCGAAAACATACCTTTACGCGGGACCGTGGTCTAGCGTGCGATCTTGGCGATGGTGTAGACGCGAGTCTTGCCGGAAGGCGTAACGACCTCGACGGAGTCGCCCTCGCCGTGACCGATGATGGCGTGGCCGACCGGAGACTCGTTGGAAATCTTGTGCTCGAGCGAGTTGGTCTCGGTGGTACCAACGAGCGTGACTTCCATGACCTCGCCGTTGGGATCAATCAGCGAAACGGTGGAACCGATGGAGACGGTCAGATCGCCCGTGGTGGCAGCAACCTGAGCGTTGGCGAGGATGGCCTGGATCTCGGCAATACGAGCGGCGTTCTGGGCCTGCTTGTCCTTAGCGGCATCGTACTCGGAGTTCTCCGAAAGGTCGCCGAACGCGCGGGCTTCCTTGATGTCCTCGACGATCTCCTTGGCGTAATCGCCCTCACGCCAAGCGAGCTCCTCGACGAGCTTCTGGCGGCCCTCAGCGGTCAGTACGATCTGGCTTGCGTCCATACGGATATCTCCCCAACTCTGATCAAACAATCAACTGTCAACAAAACGAAAAAGACCGGCTAGCCTGCGGGCAAGCCGGTCAGGTGCTCACCCCAAAGGGATGGGACTACTCTGCGTCCGCGTCGCTGTCCTCTGCCTGCTTCTTCTTGGCAGCAGCGAGCTTGGCCTCGAGCTCAGCGATCTCCTTGTCCTCCTCGGACTGCTCGACCACGACCTCCTCGGCCTGCTTGGTCTCGGCCTTATCGTCGCCCTCCATACCCTCACGGATATTCTTGACGGTAGAGCCGAGGGACTTGCCGAGCTTCGGCAGGTTCTTGGGCCCGAAGATAATCAGGACAACGACGAGAATAATGATGAGCTCAGGAGCCCTCAGTCCAAACATGTAGACCTCCACAATACAGCGAGACAAGCTCGAATGAGTATACCGCGGGTATCGCGGTATCACAACAATAGCTAAAAAAAGGGACCGCAAGAAGCGGTCCCTCCTCATGCTCTGGTCGGGTTGACTGGATTTGAACCAGCGACCCCTGCGTCCCGAACGCAGTGCTCTACCAAACTGAGCCACAACCCGTTAGCTCGACTATAGTAACAAAGATTTCCGTCGTGTGCTAGAGAAATTTTTACTTCTTTGGCACTTCGACGCGAACCGTGTTGGGAATGAGCTCCGTCGCGCAGGCCCACCAGCCTTTTTGCTGGGCAGCGTCCGCAAGCCTTTCGGCCGTGGCGGCGGTGTCGCAAATGGCAAACGAACAGGCGCCCGATCCGCACACATCTACAGCAACGGTGCCGTCCTGTTTACGCAGCCAATCGAGAACCATTTGAATCTGCGGCTCCATCTGTGCGGAAATGACACCCAGGTTGTTATGGATGAGCGCATATGCCGTCTCGGCATCACCAGCATGCAAGGCAGAAGCTATCGCGTCGGGCTTGTCTGCAGGCACCGGAGCCTCGTCAAAACGTCGATAGGCTTCAATTGTCGAAACGCTTGTCTCGCGCGGCTTGACCAACACGACGGGCGTTGCGGGCAGCGCGGGATACTCAGTTGCCAGCACGTCTCCCCCACCTACGTAGAACGCAGGGCTCGCGTGCAAAAAGAACGGGACGTCAGCACCAATACCCCGCGCAATGTCGTCAAGCGCGGGGTCGGTGCGATCAATTCCCCAGAGCTCCGCCAAGGCGACAATGACCGCGGCCGCATCCGTCGAGGGGCCGCCCAAGCCGGCGCACAATGGAATGCGCTTCTCAATCGTCACGCAGATGTTTGCCTCGCGACCATAATGCTCGGCCATAGCAACCGCAGCCCGATACGCCGTATTCTTTTGCATGGGAAAATCTGATGCCGGAACCGTCTGGACGGTCAGCGCCTGCGCCGGCGCGACCGTCACGGTATCGGAAAGACCGACGGCCGCCATCAGGGAATCGACCCTGTGGTAGCCGCGGTCATCGCACTCGGTATGAACCCCCAGGTAGAGGTTAATCTTTGCCGGCGCGGAAAGAGTCAGGGACCGATCGGTCACCGCTAGTGCTCCTCGAGCTGATTGCCGAGCGGGGTAAAGATATGCTCGCCGCTCTCGGGGTCAAACAGTTCGACCTGACCGGTGAGGACATCGATATACTGGTAGGACTGACGCGACTTGCGGCCGCGACGCTCGTCAACCTCGACGATAAAGACGGCGGGGTGGACGCTCTTGATGGTGCCCATGCGCTCGACGACGCGGGTGCGGCCCATGTTGGCCTTAACCTTGACGCGATCGCCCACCATATCGGTCAGCTTCTCGTGGATGTCGTCGACGTGATTGACTTCCATCTCTTCCATGAACAGGGCCTCCAGAAGGTGCAATTCAAAAAGGGGATAATACCCCTAAGATAGACAAAACTCTAATACTATAGCACCCTGTTACAAACACGCGCAAGTAGCTAATTTGGCTACTTACAGATTGTCGGTATCGAGGACGATGGTGAATGGACCGTCGTTGACGAGGTCGACCTTCATGTCGGCGCCGAAGATGCCATGCGCTACGTGCTCGACGTCCTCGCGCACAAGCGTCAGGAAGTACTCGTAGAGCTCGTTGGCGACATCGGGGGCGCCGGCATCCGTAAACGATGGACGGCGGCCGTGACGGCAATCGGCGAACAGCGTGAACTGCGACACCACGAGAACCTCGCCGTCGACATCGGCAAGTGCCAGGTTGGTCTTGCCGTTCTCGTCCTCGTTAATGCGCAAGCCCCGGAGCTTGCCCCACAGCTTATCGGCCTCGGCGCGTGTATCGCCATGGCCCACGCCCAGCAGTACCAGGTAACCGCGGCCAATCTTTCCCACGCACTCGCCGTCGACCGTCACGCCGGCGTTGAGTACGCGCTGCACCACCGCACGCACGGCCTACTCCTCGCCCGTCAGCTTGGCGGACAGATGCTCGAGCGCATGGAATCGATGGCTGATGGCGTTCTTCTCGTCCGCCGTGAGCTCGGCCATAGTCTTGCCCGGCGTATCGACCGGCAGGAACAGCGGGTCGTAGCCAAAGCCGTGATCGCCGCGACCCTCGTGCGCGATAACGCCCTCGCAGGCGCCCTCGCCATAGGTGACCAGGCCGTCCGTGTCGATGAGCGCAACGACGCTCATAAAGCGCGCGGTGCGATCCTCGTCTGCCACGCCCTCCAGATTCACGAGCAGCTTGGCGTTGTTGGCGGCATCGTCGCCGTGAACGCCCGCGTAGCGCGCGCTATACACACCAGGCTCACCGTCCAGCGCGTCGACGACTAGACCGGAATCGTCGGCGATGGCCATAAGACCCGTCTCTTCGACGGCAGCCTGCGCCTTGATGATGGCGTTCTCCAAAAACGTCGTGCCGTTTTCCTCGGGGTCTTCAAAATCGCCCAGCTGGCCGAGCGCCACAAAGCGAACCTCAGGCATGACCTTGCCTAAAATGGCCTCGATCTCGGTGAGCTTATGGGCGTTGCCCGTTGCCACGACAATGGTCGCCGCCGGGTCGAGGGTGTCGATGTCGATCTTCTCAAGTGCCATGAGTGGTCTCCTTGTCTCTATAGCAATGCCGCGCCGAGGGCGACGAGGGCCTCCGCCTCTCCCCTCTCAATCAACGGCAGTCTTATACTTCGACGTTTTCCCAGATAAAACCTGCCAAAATAAACCTGTCCCTTTTTGGCAGGTTAGGCGATGGCTTGGCGCTGAAGCTCGATGAGCTCGGCGATGCCTTTGTCGCCCAAGTCGAGCAGGGCGTTGAGGCGCTTACGGTCAAAGGGCGCCTGCTCGCCAGTGCCCTGGAGCTCGATCATCTCACCGGTGTCGGTGGCGACGAGGTTCATGTCGACTTCGGCATGGCTGTCCTCGGAATAATCGAGGTCAAGCAGCGTATTGCCGTCGACAACGCCCATGGAGATGGCGGCCACCTGGCCGGTAAGCGGGATGCGCTCGATCTTGCCCGCCTCGACCCACATGGCGAGGGCGTCGTGCAGCGCCACCCAGGCGCCGGTAATGCTCGCCGTACGCGTACCGCCATCGGCCTGAATCACATCGCAGTCGACGGTGACGGTGTACTCGCCGAGCGCTTTCATGTTGACGACGGTACGCAGGCTGCGGCCAATGAGGCGCTCGATCTCCATGGAGCGACCCTTGCGGTTGGCATGCTCGCGCTTGCAGCGCTTGCCGGTCGACGTCGGCAGCATGGCGTATTCCGCGGTCACCCAGCCGGCCTTAGCTCCCTTTCGCCAGCCCGGCACGCCCTCCTCGATAGTGGCGGCGCACAGCACGCGCGTGTCGCCAAACTCGGCCAAACACGAGCCGTGGGCGTGCTTCATGACGCCACGGGTGAGCTTAACGGGGCGCAACTCGTTGGCGGCGCGGCCGTTGGCGCGGTTGACCTGCATGTACTCCATAGAAATATCCTTTCGGCAAAAGGTGAAGGTGGGCCTTTGGTCGGTGACCTTATATCTATTTCAGTTCGTCGATATCGATATGTTCGATGCTCTTGAGCGGCTGACCAAAGATAAAGCTGCCCGCCACCGCAAACTCGGCAATGTTATCGGCCGTCGTGGCAAAACGATGCTGCGGCTCGGCGGCGACGCCCGCCAGCTGCTCGCGGCGCGTGAGGATATCGGTCAGCTCTCGTGTGGTCTCCTCGGCGGAACTCACGACGCGCACCCCAGACCCCAGCGCATGGCGGATAGGTCCCACCAACAGCGGAAAATGCGTACAGCCGAGCACCACGGTATCGATACCGTGGTCGCGCAGCGGCTCAACCGTGGCACCCACCAGCGCACGCACGGCAGGCGTATCGAAGATGTCCTCGTTCTCGAGCCACTGTTCCTGCAGATGTGCACCCGAGGCGAGCTCGTGTTCGACAACCTCGACAAAGCTTGAGGCAGGACAGCCGTATACATCGACGCCGGCATCTAGATCCTGAATGGCGCGCGTGTAGGCGCCCGAGCGAATGGTGAGGTTGGTGGCGAGCACGCCTACGCGACGCGAACGGGTACTGTTGATTGCCGCACGGGCACCCGGCGCGATCACGCCGATCACGGGAACGTCGAGCACCTGCTGGGCCAGACGCAAGGCCGCGGCGGTCGCCGTGTTGCAGGCGATGACCATAATCTTGACGTCGTGCTTCGACAGCCAACGGCCCGCCTGCAACGCAAACGAGCGCACCTCATCCTCGGTGCGCGTGCCGTAGGGGCAGCGTTTGGTGTCGCCGAAGTAGTAGACGGACTCGTGCGGCAGCACCGTCGCGATGGCGCGCGCAACCGTCAGACCGCCCAGGCCCGAGTCGAACACGCCAATGGGGCGCGTGTCCCCGGCCAGATTCTCGATATCGGACATTACCTCACCAGATTCTCTCTCGAAAAGATATGGCTCAGAACGATAGGACCGCGCTACGAACGAGCCGCGACCAGCAGCTCGGCCGTCGCCGCCCAACCGTCGACAATTTTGCCGCGCGTAACGAAAGCGTTCTCGCAAGCAGCCAGGAACTCGGGCGCGCCGGCGCTCGTCAGGCCATTCTCGACCAGACAGAACGTGCCCACGTGATCGGCCATGTAGAAGTCGGACTCGGAGTCGCCAAGCGCGAGCGTCTCCTCGCGCTCGATCCCCAGGTGCTCGCAGAAGCGCGCAATGGCGACGCCTTTGTTGAGGCCCGCGGGGTTGATGTTGAATGCGCGACCGTCCTCGACGCGATCGAGCTCGAGCGTCGTCGGCTTGGACAGATGCGTCAGGTGACCGTTACAGGCCCACACCAGGCCGCAGCCGGCCTCGTCGAGGATGGCCTGCGCCTCGTCATCGGGGATGTCGCCGCGCATGCCGACGGTGACCTCGCGGTACTTGTAGCCGGTCGACATGTCGTTGTGGTACTCGATCTTGTGCGGCCAGCGGGCAAGGATCTTTTCGCACACGCCGGTCTGCTCGATCACCTGGTGCGGAGTAAGACCGCAGGCGGGGTCGTAAGGCATGTCACCGGTCAGATACTCCCAATCGTTGGCTTTGAGGTCGTACATGACCAGGCCACCCATCTCACCAATGTAGGAGTTGAGGCCGAGCACGCGCGCGTCCTCGTGGATCATGGTACGGTTGCGGCCCGAGGTGGGAACCACCTGAATACCAGCGCGAGCGAGCGCCACGACGGCCTCGACGAGTTTGGTCGAGGGGTTGCCGTCGTTGTCGCGCAGCACGCACGAGCCGGGTGCGAGCATCGTGGCATCCAGGTCGGTAAAGACGTACTTGACCTTGGCCAAGCGCTCGCGCATCTCGCCCGAAAGCTCGGCAACGGTCGGCAGGGTGTTGTGGGACATGGTTACTCCGTTTACGTAGAAGGGTTTGGACTTGGACGGCATGCTTTGATTGAGGGAACATGCTTATGGCGACAGCGCACTCAGGGCGCCGCCGCCATCATGGTTCATTAGTCAAACTGGGTAACATCGATCAGGCGATTGGCCAACGAAAGGTCGCTCTCGATGGGCACGAACTCGTCGCCCACGTGCATGAGCTCCTCGTCACCCTTTGCCAGCAGCAAGACAATGGTGGGAGCATCGGCGTTGACGTACTCCTCGCGCGCCGCCTTGAACGCCGCATGCACAGCGGCTTCACGGTCGAGGATGATCTCGTTCGGCGTATCGTCGGGAACATGCTCGGCAAGCTCGCGACAGACCTTCATCGGGTCCTCGTGAGCCGGGTCCTCGTTGGCAAAGATCATCAGGTCGGAATATGGTGCGGCCTCGCGCGGAAGCTGCTCGCGGCGCTCCTGCGCCTTGCCGCCGGCAGCGCCAAACACTGCAATGACTGGACTAGTGGGAAACGCGCGCTTGACCGACGAGAAAAGCGAACGGAACGAAAGCTGGTTGTGCGCATAGTCAACGACGCAGATCACGCGGCCGTCCTTCGACTCCACGACCTCCATACGGCCCGGCACACGCAGTTTGGAGAGGCCCTTCTTGATAGCCTCGATACCGATGCCGATCTCGTGCGCAGCGGCGATAGCGACCAGCGCGTTTTCCACGTTAAAGTCGCCCGCGATGCCCAGCAGGACCTTCTCCCCCGCCTCGGACTCGTCGGCACACAGGCCATGCAGGTTAAACTCGATGTTAAAGCCGACCACGCGGACATCGCTTGCCCACAGGCTTGCCTCGGGATGCTCGACGCCAACGGTCACCAAGCGCTCGGCCGTCGACGCTGCCTCCAGCACACGGTCAACCTCTTCGGTGCCCAGATTCACCACGGCGGTCTTTGCCTGGTCAAAGATCCTGAGTTTGCTCTCAAAATAATCCTCAAACGTGGGGTGTTCGATCGGTGAGATGTGGTCACGGCCGATGTTGAGGAAGCACGCCACGTCAAACGGCAGATTCTCGACGCGTTGGTACTTGAGTGCCTGGCTCGAGACCTCCATGACCATGGACTGGCGACCGGACTCACGGCAGTTGGCGATATGGCGCCAGACCTCGGGGGCCTCGGGCGTAGTATTGGTGCTCTCGTAGCACTCGATGCCATCGTCGGTACTCACCGAGCCGATCATGCCGCAGGATTCGCCCGCTGCCTTGATGATGGACTGGAGCATAAAAGCGGCCGTGGTCTTTCCCTTGGTACCGGTGATGCCCACGATCTTGACATCGTGGTCGGGACGGTCGTAGACCTCCGGCGGCAACAGGGCCATGGCCGTGCGGACGCTGTCCACGACCAGCATCGCAGCACCGCTCTCCTGCGCCAGCGGCTCCAGAGACTCGACCAGCGACTCTTCGCACACAAATGCGACGGCGCCCGCATCGAGCGCCATGCTCAAAAACGCGGGCTTAAAGGCAGCGCCTTTGCAAAAGAACACGTCACCTGCCGAGACCGCACGCGAATCAAACGAGCAGCCGGTCACGGCACGCTCGTCAACCTGCTCTGATGCGCGCAGCTCGCCGCACACATCGAGAAGCTTGGCAAGCGTATCGACCGTGGTCACGGTCGCGGAATCCGAATGGTGCATCTTTCGCCTTTCTCAGCCATTTGGCAGGGACGGTTTTTATAGTAACTGAAACGCACCCACGCAAAAACGGCTCCCGGAGGAGCCGTTACGCGCAGGCGTTCGTAAGCCGAGGCTAGGCAGCCTGAACAGCGGGCTGGTCCTCGTCGATAAAGAAGCGCTTGTACCACACCAGGAACACGAGCGGCGTATAGATCTTGCGCTGGAAATCGCCCTTGCCCGCAAAGTGCAGATCGAGCAGGTGCATGAGCTCGTCGGTATCGAAGAACTCGCTTGCCCACGGCGCGGTGAAGTACTCCTTGACATAGTCGTACCACTTTTGCTCGCGCAGCCAGTAGACAATCGGCACCGGGAAGCCCACCTTGGGACGGGTGGCCCACTCATCGGGCAGCGACTTGTTGGCAGCGTGGCGGAGTACCTGTTTGTTGCCGTTCTCGTTGATGCGGTAGCGGTCGGGAATGTGCTCGGCGAACTCCATGACTTTGCGGTCTAGGAAGGGCACGCGCAGCTCCAGCGAGTGCGCCATGCACATCTTGTCGGCCTTGAGCAGAATGTCGCCCGGGAGCCACATGTTCATGTCCAGGTACTGCTTCTTGACCAGCTCGGGCTGACCTTTCACGCGCGCATAGATGGGAGCGGCAAGCTCGAAGGCGCCATCGCCGGTGTTGTACTCGGGCTTGAGCACGCCGTCGACCTCGCGCTCCGGCCATACCAGAGCCTGTCCCAGGAACGACTTCTCGGGGATCTCGGCACCCTTGACCAGGAAGTTATGTCCCTTGAAGTACGGCATATGCAGCGCCAGGTTACCGAGCGCGCGACGGATGGGCAGCGGCACCATCTTTTTGTACTTGCGGACTGGGACCGTGTCCTCGTAGTAGGCGTAGCCGCCAAAGAGCTCGTCGGCGCCTTCGCCCGAAAGCACGACGGTGACGTCCTTGCGGGCCATCTCGGCCAAGAACCACAGCGGCACGGAAGACAGGTTGGACTGCGGCTCGTCCATGTGATACTGGATGTCCTCGAGCGCACCGAAGAACTCGTCGGCGGTAATCATCTTGCGAACGTTTTCGACGCCGAGCTTATCGGAAAGCTCCTTGGCGTAGTTAGTCTCGTTGAAATTCTTGTAATCGAAGCCCACCGAGAAGGTCTTGTCGGGCATGAGGCAAGCGGCGATGTAGCTGGAGTCGACGCCGCCGGAGAGGAACGACGCGACCTTGACGTCGGCGATACGATGGGCCTCGACGCTCTCGTGCACGACCTCGTCCAGCTCGTCGACGTACTCCTCGAACGGCTTCTCGACGGCAGAGTAATCGCAATCCCAGTAGCGCTCGATGTTCATCTTGCCGGTCGGGATGTCTACGGTAAAGTAATGCGCCGGCGGCAGCTTGTAGACACCCTCGAAGAAGGTCTCCTCGGTTGCCGAATACTGCAACGTCATGTACGGACGCAGAGCCTTTTTGTTGACCGCCTTGTGGAAGTGCGGGTAGTCCAGGAAGCTCTTGATCTCGGAACCAAAAAGCACGCCCGGAGCGCCGTCGCCCGCATCGGCCATGGGATAGTAGTAGAGCGGCTTGATGCCAAAGATATCGCGGGCGCCAAAAAGCTTGTTCTTCTTCTTGTCCCAGATGACGAAGGCGTACATACCGCGCAGGCGATCGAGGACGGCCTCGCCCCACTCCTCGTAGCCGTGCAGGAGGCTCTCGGTGTCGGCGCCGCAGTGGAACTTGTAGCCCTTGGCCTCGAGCTCGGAACGGAGTTCTTGGAAGTTGTAGATCTCGCCGTTGAAGACGATAACGACGCTGCCGTCCTCATTGGCCATGGGCTGAGCGCCGGCCTCGGTCAGGTCGAGGATCGACAGGCGGCGGAAGCCCAGGGCAACGCGGCCGTCGATAAACTGGCCGCCCATGTCGGGACCACGATGGACGATGCGGTCCATCATCTTGGTGAGCACCTCGGATTGGTTATCCGTCCCACCGACAAAACCGACAAAACCGCACATATACTATCCCCTCTGCTGTTGCTGGGTATCAAATCGAATCAGTAGCTTTTGAGTATACCCGAGGGCGTAAAGAGGGGCGGAATGTTCAGGCAATCTCAACTGAATCAGCTCCGCGCCGACACGCGCCGGTTACCTTTAATGGATATGAGGTGAATGAGGCGATTGTTTTGCTATACTCTCTCCGCACGGGCGATTGGCGCAACGGTTAGCGCAGGTGCTTTACACGCACAAGGCTGGGGGT
>CABRZJ010000043.1:0-14846 GCA_902475425.1 uncultured Collinsella sp. | reverse complement strand
AAGCTCTTCTGCATCAGCACGACCACGCCGTAGAGCGGCAGGGAAAGTGCCAGGTAGATAAGGAACTCCGACACCAGCGCCACACCGGACTCATCGAACTTGCCAGCGCAGTAGATCATGTTGAGCGGACGCGCGAAGACAATCAGGTACAGCGCGAATGGAATCAGGAAGAACAGCATCTGGGCGACGCCACGCGAAATGCCCGTGCGGACGCTGTCGTAATCCTTCTCCTGTGCGTCGTGAGAGAGCTCGGTATAGAGCGCCGTCGAAAGCGAGGCGGCAATCAGCGCGTAGGGCAGCGTGTACCACAGGCGCGCATAGGCGATGACGGAAGGACCGGTCTCGGGCTGGACCACCAGCGCAGCAGCGTTGGTGATAGAAGTCGAGACAAACATGCACACCGTGGCGAGCAGCGTCGGGATACCGAGCGCAATCGTCTGGCGCAGCGCGGGGTCCTTAAAGTCGATATGGATATGGGGATGCACGCCGTGCTTGCCAAGCGCGGGGATCTGACATGCCATCTGAACAAAGACACCGAGGGTCGTACCGGCCGCAATCAAGATGATGCCGGCACGTTCGCCAAACTGTGCGGACACGGGCGCAAAGCCCATAAAGCTCGCAATGACGATCACATTGTTGAGGACCGGGGCAAACGTCGACCAGAAGTAGTCGCGGTGTGCGTTGAGGACGCCCGAAAACACCGAGCCCAAACCATAAAACAGAATCTGGATGGCAAAGAAACGGAACATGAACGCAGCGGTATCCATGCTGCCGCCGTCACCCGAAAGGAACGATTGCGTCCAGATAAAGCCCGGGGCGAACACGGTCCCCAGCAACGAAATGCCACCCAGCACCAATAGCAGAATACCGAGCAGGTTGCCCACGTACTCGTTAGAGGCCTCGCGACCCTGCTCACGCCTCACGCCCATGTACACGGGCAAAAACGCCGTCACGAGCATGCCGCCCATCACGAGTTCGTAGAGCATATTGGGCAGGTTGTTGGCGACCTGATAGGAAGACGAGAGCAGCGACATGCCGATAGCGGCCGCCATTGCCCACGTGCGGATAAAACCGGTGACGCGAGACACGATGGTCAGGATGGTCATAAGCCCGGCGGAACGACCAACCGTGGAGTAGTCCGACGAGCCCATGTCGTCAGTGTCATCTCGCGACGAAGAAGCTTCGGATGAGGGTGTCTGAGGCGCAGATTCTTCTGCAAAATGAGCTCCGCGCTTCAATTCTTCCTGCGGCATCGCTCAGTCCTCTCTCGTAATCGCGGCAACTGTCGCCCCGCAAAATGCAATTAAATCATCAGGTGCAAGCTCGAGCTGATAACCACGCTTGCCTCCCGAAATAAAAATGGTATCCCAAAGGACACATGTCTCATCAATGAGCGTCCGGTAGCGTTTTTTCATACCGACCGGACTGCAGCCGCCGCGAACGTAGCCAGTCGCCGCAAGCAAATCCTTCACATGCATCATGGCCAAGGACTTCTCCCCCGCGGCACGCGCGGCGGACTTTAGATCGAGCTCGTCGGCAACAGGGATGCAGCACACGACATGGTCGTTGGACGGCGTCACGCAGACCAAGGTCTTAAATCCTTGTCCGGGCTCCTCGCCAAGCTGCTCCGAAATCGCGACCCCCAGGCCCGCCGACTCATCACCATCGTCTTCGTACGTATGTAGAACATAGGAAATGCCGGCGCTTTCCAGCTCGCGCATCGCATTGGTTTTTGGCGTCTTTACAGCCTTTGCCATGGCATATCCTTTCCCTCGCATTCGGACGCAAGGATTAAGTATATGTCCAATTCGGCTGCATACGTCACTTCGACACAGCAAGCGCCATCGAATCACAAGGAGTCGATGGCGCCCATAAACTGAATCGCCTATTTATTGAGCATCAAGTTGAGCCTGACGCTCCCGGTCACGCCTGAGCAACGGCGCCAAAAACTTGCCCGTATAACTCTGCGGACAGTCCGCAACCTGCTCCGGTGTGCCCGAAACCACGACGGTTCCGCCGCCGTTACCGCCCTCGGGGCCCATATCGATCAGGCGGTCGGCAACCTTGATGACATCAAGGTTGTGTTCAATCACCAGCACCGTGTTGCCCGCATCGACCAAGCGCTGCAGCACATCGAGCAGCTGGCGGACGTCCTCAAAATGAAGGCCGGTCGTCGGCTCATCCAAAATATAGAACGTCTTGCCCGTCTGGCGTCGATGAAGCTCCTTGGCGAGCTTCACACGCTGCGCCTCGCCGCCCGAGAGCGTCGTAGCGGGCTGGCCCAGGCTCACGTAGCCCAAGCCTACATCGTACAGCGTCTGGAGCTTGCGCTTAATCTGCGGGATATTCCCAAAGAAGGCCAGTGCCTCGGTGACGCTCATGTCGAGCACGTCCGAGATGGTCTTACCACGGTAGGTGACCTCAAGCGTCTCGCGGTTATAGCGTTTGCCGCCGCAGACCTCACAGGGGACATAGATATCGGGAAGGAAGTGCATCTCGATCTTAATTTGTCCGTCGCCCTTGCATGCTTCGCAGCGACCGCCGCTCACGTTAAAGGAGAAACGTCCCGGCGAGTAGCCGCGCGCCTTCGACTCCGGCGTACTCGCAAACAGCGCGCGAAGATCATCCCACAGGCCAATGTACGTAGCAGGGTTGGAACGCGGCGTGCGGCCAATCGGCGACTGGTCGATATCGATAACCTTATCGATACACTCGATGCCCTCGATTTTCTTATACGGACCCACAGGGCGCGTCGAACGGTGAATGGCATTCGTAAGGGCAGGTGCGATAGTGTCGGTAACCAGGGAGCTCTTACCCGATCCCGACACGCCGGTAACGACCGTAAGCGTACCAAACTCGATCTTGGCGGTAACGTTTTTGAGGTTGTTGGCGCGGGCGCCCGTGATCTTAAGGCAGCCGCGACCGGGCTTGCGGCGCTCATCGGGAACCCGGATCATTCGTTTGCCGGTCAGATAAGCGCCCGTCATCGACTCGGGACACGCCATGATATCGGCAGGCGTTCCCGCCGCGACTACGTGTCCGCCGTTCACGCCCGCGCCGGGGCCCATGTCGATCACATAGTCGGCAGCACGAATCGTATCCTCATCATGCTCGACGACGATGACGGTATTGCCGATATCGCGTAGGCGCTCAAGCGTCTTGATCAGGCGCTCGTTATCGCGCTGATGGAGGCCAATCGATGGCTCGTCCAAAATGTACAGGACACCCATGAGGCCGGCGCCGATCTGCGTTGCCAGGCGAATGCGCTGGGCCTCGCCTCCGGAAAGCGTCGCCGA
Organism: uncultured Collinsella sp.; assembly: GCA_902475425.1. GTDB lineage: Bacteria > Actinomycetota > Coriobacteriia > Coriobacteriales > Coriobacteriaceae > Collinsella. The sequence goes on along the minus strand of CABRZJ010000043.1, from coordinate 11,550 downwards.
GGCACGATCGAGGGTCAGATAGTCGAGTCCGACATCGACCAGAAAACGCAGGCGCTCCAGGATTTCCTTGACGATGCGTCCACCGATAAACTGTTGGCGCTCGGTGAGTTCCAGGCCCTCAAAAAACTCGAGCGACTCACGGCACGACAGACAACAAACCTCGTAAATGGACTTGCCGCCCACGGTGACGGCGAGCATCTCGGGGCGCAAACGAGCGCCGTGGCAGCTCGAGCACGGCTCCTCGCGGATGTACTTCTCCAAGCGCGCCTTGGTGTTCTCATTCGTCGTCTCGGTATAGCGCTCGTACAGGATATTGCGCACACCCGAGAACTTGGTGTCCCACTGGCTGCGGCGCCCATCGAGCTTTTGATAGTCGACCGAAATCTTCTGGTCGCCCATGCCGTCTAAAAACGCACGACACACCCGCGGAGGCAGATCCTCCCACGGCGTATCGACGCTCACCTTAAAGTGTTTGCAGACCGCAGCGAAAATCTGCGGATAGTAGTTAGAGTTGCCAAACAGGCTGCCAAAGACCCCGTCGGCGATCGACTTCGAGGGGTCTTCGATTAGGGCCTCGGCATCGACCGTCTTCTTAAAGCCCAGGCCATCGCACTCGGGGCACGCGCCATAGGGCGCGTTGAACGAGAAATCACGCGGCTGCAGGTCATCGATGGAGTGTCCATGCTCCGGGCACGCTAACGCCAGCGAATACTCCAGCAACTCGCCTTCGGTCCCCTCGGGAGCGTCGCGGTCGGGCAGCAAGTATACGTTCACATTGCCGTGCGCCAGCGCAGTCGCCTGTTCAACGGACTCGGCAATACGGCCCAGCGAGTTCTCGCGAATCACGATGCGGTCGACCACGACCTCGATATCGTGCTTGAATTTCTTATCCAAATCGATAGGGTCATCAAGCGAGCGAACCTCGCCGTCGACACGCACGCGGCTAAAGCCCTCGGCGCGAAGGTCCTCAAACAGCTTGGTGTACTCGCCTTTTCGCCCGCGCACCACCGGTGCCAGCACAAACGCGCGGCGGCCCTCCCCCGCCGCCAGGACCTTATCGGCGACCTGGTCGGTCGTCTGGCGCTCAATGACGCGGCCGCATTCGGGACAGTGCGGGGTGCCCACACGGGCGAACAGCAGACGCAGATAGTCATAAATCTCGGTTACGGTGCCAACCGTCGAGCGAGGGTTTTTAGATGTCGTCTTTTGGTCGATCGACACCGCCGGCGAAAGGCCGTCGATTGAATCCAAGTCGGGTTTGTCCATCTGGCCCAAGAACTGGCGCGCATAACTCGAAAGGCTCTCGACGTATCGACGCTGGCCCTCGGCATAGATAGTGTCGAATGCCAGCGAACTCTTGCCCGAGCCAGAAAGACCGGTAATGACCACGAGTTGGTCACGCGGAATGGAAACATCGATATCACGGAGGTTGTGCTCACGAGCGCCGCGAATAACGATAGAGGAATCAGACATGGAAGCTCCTTGCCTCCTATTGCATCGAATCATACTGCCGATGAGTTTAGCGCACTCGACGCGCACAGATGTTCGTAATACAAGATTCGCAGACCTTTAGCTTTGCGTATCGGGCGCTTTGTTTCTCGAAATGCCGTGGAAAGGTTACAGTAATCTAATACTGAACTTAATTTGCTGTACCAGAGGAACGTCCATGACCGAAGATATCCCCCTTGAAATCACTTCGAGCGACATGGCCAATCTGCCCATATTCATCGCCGTCCTTATCGTGGCCGCCGTCGTCGTGCGCGTGTATTTTTCAATCAAACGCAACGAAAAGCCACCCATTGCCCGCGTCTTTTGGTGCGCGACGCTCCTCATCCCGCTCGGCGTGGTAGCTGCATGGATTACGAATCAATCGCTCGTAAATGAGGGCAGCTCCCTATGGGTCCTTTCTTATTCGGCGCTCGGTGCTGCCGCCGTCATGCTTCTTGTCGAGCCCTTGGTTTCGGGACTTATCGACCAAACCGACCTTGCGACGGGAACGGTTGCCTGTATTTGCCGCGACATCCTTGTCATCGCCGCTGTTTCAGCGCTCTCGTTCGTTTCAATCGAAATTGCCTGCAACGAAACGTTCTATCGCATTCCCGCCAACTCATTCGGGTTTTCCGTCGGGTTGCTCGCGACGGTTCTGCTCTCCCTTTATTTGCTGGGACAGCGTCATGGAGGCGTCATGGTCCTCGTGCCCGTCGTCTGTTGCGTCCTTGGCATTGCCGAGCACTTCGTCATAACGTTTAAAGGCGAAGCCATCCTGCCAAGCGATATCTTGGCCCTTGGCACCGCAATGGAAGTGAGCGAGGGATACGAGTTTACCTTTACCGCCGGAATCGTAACCTCTCTCGACCTGCTGGAGATTTCCCTGGGGCTTCTTTCGCTCATCCGACCGCGAAAGCTCCGTACGCCCACCCATGTCTTCCCCGCTATCGCCGCTAACCTCTGTGCTTTTCTGCTAGTGACCGTTGTGGGGCTCTCAGGCTTTTCCAACATCGACTTGGAGCAGGCGCTGGATTTTGGATTTGACCGTTGGCAGCCCATCACCACGTATGCGTCTCAGGGTTTTATCACTTCGTTCACCGAAATGGTCAACGAGTTGCCCATTGAGAAGCCCGAAGACTATACGCCCGATGAGGCGCAGAGCATCGAGCAGGAGCTCGCCGCCGTCTACGACAGCACATATGGCTCGAGCGAACAGCGCGCGGCGGCCGTTGCCCAGTTCAATGAAATCAAGCCGACGATTGTTGCCGTCATGAATGAGAGTTTTAGCGACCTTTCGTGCTTTGAGCAGCTCCAGGCGGCCGGGTACACCGGCCCCGCATTCTACAACTCGCTTCCCGACACACTTGTTCGCGGCACCATGCTCGCTTCGGTCGCCGGTGGCGGAACGGCGAACTCCGAATTCGAATTTTTGACCGGAGCGACAACGGCCTTTGTCGGATTAGGCAAGATCCCCTATCAGCTGTATCAGATGAATGGCGTAAACAGCCTGGCAAAGGACCTTAAAGAGCTTGGGTATACCACTACCGCTATGCACCCGCAAAACCCCGTCAACTACCATCGAGATAAAATCTATCAGCAGCTGGGCTTTGGAGACTTTCTTTCAATCGGCGATTTCGAAGGTGCGCCCTATTACCATGCCGGCGTATGCGACTACGCCACCTACGACAAGATACTCGACCTGCTTAGAACCGACGAAGCGCCGCAGTTCATCTTTGACGTCACGATGCAAAATCACGGCGGCTACGACTATGGCACCGTTCCCGCCGAAGAGCTGACAAACTATTGGGTCGAGGGAGCCAGCGAAGGCGCCAACAGCGCGCTCAACACCTATCTCACCTGCATCAACGCATCCGACCGGGACCTCGAGTACTTTATCAACGAGCTCCGCAACATCGGCAGACCGGTTGTTCTTGTCTTTTTTGGCGACCATCAGCCGAGCGCCGCAACGACTCTCAACGACGAGCTGTACCCTCAGGAAGATACGGCAAGCCACGCTTTCCGTATCTATCAGTCGACATATCTCGTCTGGGCTAACTATGAGATCGCCGGCAATACCGAGCTCAACGTCTACGACACCGTCGGGGCAAACGAGATTGCAGCCATTACCCTTAATAAGATCGGCGCCCCGCTCACCAATTACCAAAAGGCCCTGCTTGCGACAAGGTCAGATGTGCCCACCATCAATGTCGCCGGCTATCTCGGTGCCGACGGGCTGCGCTACGACTTGGAATCGGAAGACAGCCCCTACGCCTCGACGATCGACAAGCTGCAGCGCATGCAATACCTCGAGTTCGCCAGCAAAGTTCAGTAAGCCCGCCCATTCGCTTGGGCCCATCGTATTGCAAGCACGCTCGGCCCAAACGCATCGCAAATGACTCCCGCTCGCAAACGAGGGTACAATGACGCTCGTGTCACATCGCGGGGCCCCGGCCCCAGCATATACAAAGGAGTCATACATGGGTTGCGAACACGCACAGGCCGCCGGCGGACAAACGTCGCCGTCGCAATTTGAGGAGAACACGCTGTCCGAGGTCAAGCGCGTCATCGCCGTGCTTTCCGGCAAGGGCGGTGTCGGCAAGTCATTTGTCACCGGTGCCATCGCCACCGAGCTTGCCCGTCACGGCCACAAGGTCGGCGTCCTCGATGCCGACATCACCGGTCCCTCTATCCCCAAGATGTTCGGTATGAGTGGACGCCACGTCCATGCCCTTGGCAACCTTATGCTGCCCGAAATCTCCGAGCACGGCGTCAAGGTCATGAGCTCCAACCTGCTGCTCCAAAACGAGACCGACCCCGTCCTTTGGCGCGGTCCGGTCATCGCAGGCGCCATTAGGCAGTTCTGGAGCGAGACCTCGTGGGGCCCCATCGACTACCTACTGGTCGACATGCCTCCGGGAACAGGCGACGTCGCGCTCACCGTCTTCCAGTCGCTGCCGGTCGACGGCATCGTCATCGTCACGAGCCCGCAGGATCTGGTCTCGATGATCGTCGCCAAGGCGGTCAACATGGCCGAGAAGATGAACGTCCCCATTCTGGGCATTGTCGAGAACATGAGCTATATTGAGTGCCCTGACTGCGGCAAGAAGATCGAGGTCTTTGGCAAGAGCAAGCTCCCCGAGGTCGCAGAGCGCTATAACCTCGACATCTTGGGCCAGCTTCCCATTAATCCGGCACTCGCCGAGGCCTGCGATAAGGGCGAGGTCGAGACCGCGCTGCCCGATGGCATGTTGCCCAAGGCAGTCTCTGCCGTCGAGGCTATTACCCCGCACGAGACCGACGAGGCCTAAGTGAACGCGAGCGCCCTCTATGACGTCTTGGTAATCGGCGGCGGGGCTTCAGGCCTCGCCGCCGCCATTACGGCCGCACGCGCTGGCAAAAGCGTCTGCATCGTTGAGCGCGATGTCGCCTGCGGCCTCAAGCTCCTTGCGACCGGTAACGGCCGTTGCAACCTCTCCAACGAATCGATTGATCCTCAGCGGTATAACCACCCCGCATTCGTCGAATCCGTCATGGGCCCCCAGCCCGAACAAGAGCTTATGGGTTTCTTCTCCTCGCTGGGCATCATGACAACCTCCGAGGAAGGCCGGCTGTACCCGCGCTCCCTTCGCGCCGAATCGGTGCGCGACGCGCTTCTCAACGTTTGCGACCGCCTAGGTATCACCTTAATCTGCGGAGCCAACGTTGCCACGGCGCACAAAGCTTCCGAAGGCTGGGCACTCCAAATAGACCGTCCAGCGCGGGCGCTCAAGGCAAAAAAGCACGACGACCGAAAATCGGAGCTCCGCTCGCTTCGGAAGGCGCTCGCCGATGTCCCTCGCAAGAACGAGGCCCTGCAGGCACATGCCGTAATTATCGCTACGGGCGGCAACCCCACCGGTATCGCCGATACGTTTCGCCTTCCCCTCACTTCGCTGCGCCCCATCCTCTGCCCCGTATCGGCAACGGTCGTTGGCGATCGAGCGGCACTCAAGACGTTGGATGGCCTGCGCGTCCGCGCCTGCTTGACGCTCGCCCGCAATCATAATGAGCTCTGGCACGAAGACGGTGAAGTGCTGTTTCGAACCTTCGGTATCTCGGGTGTCGCTGTCTTCAACCTCTCTCGTCGTATCCAGCACGGCGATACGATCCTGCTCGACGTTTTCCCCGACCTCTCCAAAGACGAGTTGCTCGATATGCTCAACCGGCGCGTTGAGCTGTTCGGTGACTTTTCACCCCGCGATCCCCGTTGGCTCGACGGCATGCTCGCCCCGCAACTCTCCCGCGTCGTCTGCACAGCGTTCGAGCAGTGCCATCCAGGCTCCAACGATGTCATCCATCTGGTCTCGATCCTCAAGCACTTTAAGCTGTTTGCCGAGGGGACGACCGATGAGCGCTCGGCGCAGGTCACGCGTGGTGGCGTATCTGTCGAGAGCATCTCAACACCCAGTCTACGCGCGCGCAGCGTTGTCGACGCCCCGCTTTACGTCTGCGGCGAAGCGCTCGACATCGACGCCGATTGCGGAGGCTTTAACCTTGCGTGGGCCTGGCTCTCGGGCATTCGCGCTGCAAGCAGCCTGTAGCCGCGCAGTCTATAATCAAAAACACATTCGGGCCGTCTGGGATACCGGACGGCCTCTTTCTTGCCTCTAAGGAGACCTCGATGATCGAAATCACCCAAGTCAACGCGTCGCTCGATGAAGCCGGCGATGAAAATGCCTGTCTCATTGTTGGCAAGCGAGTCGCCAAGCGCGTCCTACGTTGCAAGGACTCCGAGATCAAGTCCATCGAGCTCCACCGCAAGTCAATCGACGCTCGCAAAAAACGAGACGTCCATTTTATCCTGAGCTTTCGTGTTGAGCTGACTAGTCCCCACCTCGAGCGAGAAGCGGTCGACAGCGTTGCCGAGCGTGACCGCTCGCGCGTACGCGCGATAGAAGACGATGAGCCTTCATTCCCCTCCCCCGCCTCCGACGCGCCTCAAGAACGCCCTGTCGTTGTCGGCGCCGGATGCGCCGGCCTTTTCGCTGCGCTTACGCTCGCCGAAGCAGGTCTTAAGCCCTTGCTCATCGAGCGCGGCGACCCGGCATTTCGCCGCTCGCAGGCGATCGACCTCTTTCTAAAGGAGCGCATCCTCGACCCCGAGAGCAATATCCAGTTTGGCCTGGGCGGCGCGGGGACCTTCTCGGACGGCAAGCTCAATACGGGAACCAAAAATCCCGCCCATCGCCTTATCCTCGAAACCTTCGTCGAGGCGGGTGCGCCCCGCGATATTCTGTGGGATGCCAAGCCGCACATTGGCTCCGACATCCTTCCCACGGTCGTCACCGCTATATCCCAGCGCATCGAGCAGCTCGGAGGTGTCGTCCGTTATCGAACGAAGCTCGTCGACATTCGCATCGACGCGTCTGGCGCCATCACCGGTATTGATGTCCAATCGTCCCAAGACACCGCTTGCGAGCCAATCGAGACAAAGCACCTCATCCTCGCCTGCGGGCATTCTGCTCGCGATATTTTTGAGCTCCTTAAGGACCACAACGTGGTCCTCGCACAAAAGACCTTTGCCATGGGCGTTCGCATCGAGCATCCGCAGCGCGACATCGACCGAGCCCAATTCGGAGCCTCGGCGGGACATCCTGCCCTCGGAGCAGCCCCCTACAAGCTCGTCGCCCATCTTCCCAACGGCCGCAGCGTGTTCTCGTTTTGCATGTGTCCCGGCGGGCAGGTTGTCGCCGCCTCTTCCGAGCAGGGCCACTTGTGCGTCAACGGCGCCAGTCTCAATGCCCGCGACGGACGCAACGCAAATGCCGCCCTGCTCGTTAACGTCACGCCTGAGGACCTTCCCAACGATGACCCACTCGCCGGCATCGAGCTCCAGCGCGCCTGCGAGGCGGCCGCCTACCGCCTGGGCGGTTCCAACTGGAACGCACCGGCACAGCTCGTCGGAGATTTCCTCGCAGGACGCGCCAGCAAGGCGCCCGGAAAGGTAAAGCCCACCTATCCGCTCGGTGTGACCTGGACGGCAATTGACGAAGCCCTGCCGCAGCATATCGTCGAGTCGCTCCGCCTAGGACTTCCCCTACTTGGAAAAAAGCTACGAGGCTACGACCGCTCCGATGCTGTCCTTACCGGCGTGGAGACTCGCTCGAGCTCACCGGTCACCGTCACCCGAGACCGAACATGCCATGCCGTGTCGACCCCGGGCCTCTACCCTTGCGGTGAGGGAGCTGGATATGCCGGCGGCATCATGAGCGCCGCCACCGACGGCATCCGTTGTGCCGAAGCCCTGATCGCAGACCTCTAACGCACGAATTCCAGCGCGCAAAAGACGCATGCCCCGAGCTCCGCAGGGAACTCGGGGCATGTTCGCTATTTCTTAAACCGTGCGCCCTGGCGTTTTCTGCCCGATGCGAACGTGGAACCCTTGCGAGCCTGCGAACGTAAGCGCTCAATCGTCTCGTCCTCAGACGCACCCTCGAGCATCGCCCGAATCTGAACGACGGCATCGCGCAGGCGCGCCGCCTCCTCAAAGTCCATGGCGGCAGAAGCGTTACGCATATCCTCTTCCATGGTTTCGACGATCCGCACGAGCTCGTCATGCGGCAGTTCTTCCAACTGCTCCGCAAGTGTCTGCTCGGGCGCCACCGTTTCCGGCACGCCACCCTCGCCCGACTCATCGGGCGTATAGAATGCGCCATGGCCAAGAGAGTCGCCCTTCGAGCGTCCCTTGGAACCCACGGTTTTTTCGGCCTCGGCAATAAAACTTGAGATGTCGTTGATGGCCTTGCGCACCGTCTTGGGCACAATGCCATGCTCTTCGTTATATGCCATCTGAATCTCGCGACGGCGCTGCGTCTCCTCGATGGCCTCTTTCATCGAATCGGTCACAACGTCTGCATACATGATGACTTCGCCATCGGCGTTACGGGCCGCGCGGCCAATCGTCTGAATCAGCGAACGGCGGTTGCGCAAGAAGCCTTCCTTATCGGCATCGAGAATTGCCACCAGTGAGACCTCGGGAAGATCCAAGCCCTCGCGAAGCAGGTTGATGCCAACGAGAACATCGATCTTGCCCTCGCGCAGCGTTCGCAGGATCTCGACACGGTCCATTGTCGCCGTATCAGAATGCATGTAATTGACCTTAATGCCCGCATCAAGCAGATGGTCGGTCAGGTCCTCGGCCATGCGCTTGGTCAACGTGGTCACCAGCACGCGCTCCTTGCGGGCAACGCGCTCGCGAATCTCGTCCTCAAGATCGTCAATCTGACCGCGAACCGGACGCACATCGATCTTGGGATCGAGCAGGCCGGTCGGACGAATAATCTGCTCAACATCGTTCTGGCTCACCCGCAGCTCGTAGTCGCCCGGCGTGGCCGAAACGTAGATGAACTGGGGGATCCTTGCCTCAAACTCATCGAAACGAAGCGGGCGGTTATCGAGTGCCGAAGGAAGGCGAAAACCGTGTTCCACCAGCGTCACCTTACGCGAGCGGTCACCTTCGTGCATGCCGCGAATCTGCGGCACCGTCACATGGCTCTCATCGATGATGCAGAGCATGTCCTTAGGGAAGTAATCGATCAGGGTAAACGGCGGCTCGCCCGGTTTTCGACCGTCCAGATGACGCGAGTAGTTCTCGATACCGTTACAAAAACCCATGGTCTCGAGCATCTCGAGATCATAGTCGGTGCGCTGCTGCAGACGCTGTGCCTCGAGCAACTTGTCGGTCGCCTTGAGCTCGGCCACACGCTTCTCGCACTCTTCACTGATTGATTTCAGAGCCGCCTTGACCTTCGGCTTCTCGGTCACGTAGTGCGATGCCGGCCATACGGGGATGGCCTCGTACTCACGAAGCATCTCACCGGTAACCTCATCGATCTCGGCAATAAGCTCAACCTCGTCGCCAAAGAACTCAAACCGCAACGGATGCTCGGCATAAGGCGGATACACGTCGACAACATCGCCGCGCACGCGGAACGTGCCGCGCGCTAGGTCATAGTCATTGCGATCATATTGAATGTCGATAAGTGCATGGATAAAGTCATCGCGCTCGAGCGGCACTTTCTTGTCGACATTCGGCGCCAGCCCCGCATAGTCCTCGGGAGAGCCGATACCGTAGATACAGGACACCGAAGCAACGACGATTACATCGCGTCGAGAGAGCAACGAGGCGGTCGCCTGATGTCGCAGCATCTCGACCTCTTCGTTAATCGAGGAGTCTTTCTCGATATATGTATCGCTTTGTGGCACATACGCCTCGGGCTGATAGTAGTCGTAGTACGAGACAAAGTAGACCACAGCGTTGTTGGGAAAGAACTCTTTGAGCTCGCTCGCAAGCTGAGCGGCGAGCGTTTTATTCGGAGCCATGACCAGCGTCGGCTTCCCCAGGGCCTCAATAGTCTTAGCCATCGTGAAGGTCTTGCCCGAACCAGTCACGCCCAGCAAAACCTGATAGCGATCTCCGTCCCTCACGCCCTGCACAAGCGACTCAATGGCCTTAGGCTGGGAACCAGCGGGTTCGTATGGAGACACGACCTCAAACGGCACCTCAGAGCCCTCAACGCCAAAACGTTTGAGCTCTCCTCCAACACGCTCAACTTCAAATTCCGCCATGGATACTCCTAACTCATATATCTGCAGTATACGCAGGCGGCAGGTATAGTCCTATACGAACCGATCGGGATAGAGGGTCTTGTAGCGAACCCAGGCATTATTGACACGAATCAGATACGCCTGCGTCTCGGGAAAGGTGATTGCATTATGAAGCGACGTGCTCTGCTGCGCCCATCCGTCGACATTGCTCATGCCGGCGTTATAGGCGGCAATGGCGCTGTCAGTCGACCCGTTAAAATACGTTAGAAGATACGAAAGGTACGCACAGCCAAACTCGATGTTCGTAGCGGGATCGTTAAGGTTGTCGGCTGAATACTCGCTACCATCGACAAGACCCTTGGCAATCATATCCTGGGCAGTCTCGGGCATCAGCTGCATCAATCCCTGAGCGCCTTGATTCGACTCAGCCTTGGGATCCCAATTCGATTCCGACTTTATGACAGCACACACCAGATACGGATCAAGATTGTGCGAAATGCTCGATTGCTTTACGTACGCCTCGTAGTCAATCGGATACAAAGGCTTAAAGAAGGCGGCAGGGGCATACGAGTAGACGAGCGAAATAAGGCCGAAGACGAGCATAACGACAAGTGGCGCCACGCGATACCACGTAAAGAAACGTGTCTTAGGCATCGGTCTCCTCCCTATCCACTACATCCCCGAAGCCATGGCGCGCAAGCCATGCGTCCAGTTGTTCAAAGAGTGAATTGTCGCCTGCCGTATTATCGATTACCGTCGTAGCGAGATTGCAAAGCGAAGCCTCATCAGGTTGGCATGCAGAGCGAGCATCAAAATCAAGGGACTCCATACCACGATGAATAGCACGCTCACGACGAACTGCTAAAGGAGCGCTGATAACCAGAATTTCATCAGCCAGGCCAAAAGCATCCTCAAAACCAGTCGGGGCAGAAACCTCGACAACCGCAAAGGGATAACGGGGGGACGAAACCGTGCAGCAAACCGGATCAAGAATCCTCAGTGACAGCTGTTCGATGAGAACCGGATGAACGATGCCATTGAGCCGCGCGGCTGTATCAGGAGAGGCGAAAGCTCGAGCAGCGAGGACATTGCGGCGAATGCCGCCCTCCCCGTCCAGAATGTCCCAACCGAATTCTTCCGCGAGGGCATTGACGATATCGGAGCCTGGCACATACAGCGATTTGGCAAGCTCATCCAGATCGATAAGCATGGCGCCATGAGATTCGAGATAGCGGCAGGCAGTCGACTTACCCGAAGCAATATTGCCCAAGACAAAAACGGTAAACATCAAGTCCTCCCTAACGCCAATGGGAGTTATTATCGCGCAAATACAAAAGAAGGACTCAAAATACAGCCAAACAGTAAGAGAAGCTAAACGAAGGCGAGTTCGTGTATTACAACCCTCTATTAAACGCAAAAAGGGGAGGCCGCGAGGCCTCCCCTTTCTCAGCTCTAGCGTACGGCTCGGTGCCGTCC
>CABRZJ010000042.1:0-14856 GCA_902475425.1 uncultured Collinsella sp. | reverse complement strand
CTGGGCTTCCACTACAAGTGGGACATGGGCTGGATGAACGACACCCTGCACTACATGCAGACCGATTTTCCGTGGCGCCCTGGCAACCACGGGCTGCTCACGTTCTCCATCATGTACGCCTTTACCGAGAACTTCATTTGCCCGCTCAGCCATGACGAGGTCGTGCACGGCAAGTGCTCGCTGATCGGCCGCATGCCGGGCGACTGGTGGCGCCAGTTTGCCGGCCTGCGCACGCTGGCCTTCTACCAGATGACGCACCCCGGTGCCAAGCTCAACTTTATGGGCAACGAGATCGGCCAGTTTATTGAGTGGCGCTATTACGAGTCCATCCAGTGGTTCCTGACCGAGGAGTACGAGACCCACCGTCATCATCAGGCGTTTATCAAGGCGCTCAACCACCTGTACACCGCCGAGCCCGCCCTGTACGAGCGCGGCTACACCGACGACGGCTTTACCTGGATTGACGCGGATAACTCCAAGCAGTCCATCGTAAGCTTTGTGCGCCAGGGCGAGGACGTCGACGACGATCTGGTGATCCTGATCAACTTTGACCCGGCGAGCTACGAGAGCTTCCGCGTGGGAGTGCCGCGCGAGGGCGACTGGGAGGTCATCTTCGATTCCGACCGTCCCGAGTTCGGTGGCAGCGGATATGCCGGTGAGGAGCCCTACACCTGCTCGAGCGAGCCCTATCCCTGGAACGGGCAGATGGATTCCATCGAGATAAAGGTGCCCGGCCTGGCAGGTGTGGTGCTTAAGCGCCGCGGTCCCAGCAGCTACAAGCCGCCCGTGGTCGAGGAGCCCAAGAAGGCGACGCGCAAGCGTGCATCCTCGGTGAAGCCCAAGACCGCGGCAGCTAAGAAGGCTCCGGCTAAGGCAAAGACTGCCAAGTCTGCCGCCAAGGCTTCGACCAAATCCACCACGGCCAAAAAGGCAACCACCAAAAAGGCTGCTCCCAAGGCCAAGACAGCTGCTGTTAAGGCTCCTGCCAAGAAAGCGTAACAAAAGCGTTACCACTGTAATTACCCGCCCCGCCGGGGCGTAGGATACAAGTCATAACCGTTCCGGGAGAAACATCCCCGGGGGAAAGGAACGTATGAATAAGATCTTCGACAACAAGCAGGAGTTTACCGAGCTCTATCGCGATGCCGTCATGAGCATCAGCGGCAAGAGCGTCGAGGCCGCCAGCGACCTCGACCGCTTTAACGCCCTGGCCAAGCTCGTGGCCGAGAAGGCACGCACCGTTGCCACCAAGAGTGACGCCCGTGCAGCCGCCGAGGGCAAAAAGCGCGTGTACTACTTCTCGATCGAGTTTTTGATCGGCCGCCTGCTCGACAACTACCTGCTCAACTTTGGCGTGCGCGACATGGTCGCCGAGGCGCTCGACGACATGGGCTTTGACCTGTCCGTCATCGAGAACCAGGAGCCCGATCCGGCGCTGGGCAACGGTGGCCTGGGCCGTCTGGCCGCATGCTTCCTGGATTCCATGGCAGCCGAGGGCATTGCCGGCTACGGCAACGGCATGCGCTACCGCTACGGCCTGTTTAAGCAGGAGATCGTCAACGGCAGCCAGGTCGAGGCCACCGACGAGTGGCTCACCCACGGTTATCCCTGGGAGGTCCGTCGTCAGGACAAGGCCGTGACCATTAAGTTTGGTGGCCACGTCGAGGGCTTTGAGGAGAACGGTCGCACGTTCTACCGCACGGTGGACACGCAGGACATCCTGGCCGTCCCTTATGACATCCCCGTGGTGGGCTATGCCGGCAAGACCGTCAACAAGCTGCGCGTCTGGGCCGCCGAGCCGGTCGAGGAGCACTTCGATCTGGAGGCCTTCAACCGCGGCGACTACGCCCTAGCCGATGCCGAGCGCGCCGAGGCCGAGGCCATCAGCGCCATCCTCTACCCCAACGACGCCGGTGAGCACGGCCGTTTGCTGCGCCTGAAGCAGGAGTACCTGTTTGTCTCGGCCGGCATCTACAGCCTGCTCGACACATTTGAGAAGGAGCACGGCGAGAACTGGGAGCTGCTGCCGCAGTTTGTGGCCATCCACACGAACGACACGCACCCCGCCATGTGCGGCCCAGAGCTTATGCGCATCCTCATCGACGAAAAGAAGCTCGAGTGGGACGACGCCTGGAACATCGTGACGCAGGTCGTGAGCTACACCAACCACACCATCCTGCCCGAGGCTCTGGAGAAGTGGCCCATCGGCACGTTCTCCAAGCTCCTCCCCCGCGTGTACCAGATCATCGACGAGATCAGCCGTCGTTGGCACGAGTCGTTCGACACCACGCAGGAGGGCTGGCAGGAGCGTCTGCGCCAGACCGCCATCCTGTGGGACGGCGAGATTCGCATGGCCAACCTGTCTGTGATTTGCAGCCATAGCGTCAACGGCGTAGCCAAGATCCACTCCGACATCATCAAGAACATTGTGCTCAAGGACTTCTATGCCCTGACGCCCGAAAAGTTCAACAACAAGACCAACGGCATCTCGCATCGTCGCTTCTTTGCCGAGGCCAACCCCACCTACGCCAAGCTCGTCACCGAGGCCATTGGCGACGGCTGGCTCAAGGACGCCTTTGAGCTGGAAAAGCTCAAGGAGTTCCAGAACGACACCGAGTTCCTGAAGGCCGTGGGTGCCTCCAAGCGCGCCAACAAGGAACGCCTGGCCGCCTACGTCAAGGCCGAGACCGGTCTGGTCATCGACCCCAACACCGTCTTCGATGTCCAGGTAAAGCGCTTCCACGCCTACAAGCGCCAGCTCATGAACATCATGAAGGTGATGGACATCTACAACCGTCGCATCGCCGATCCCAACTTCCACGTGACGCCGACGACCTTCATCTTTAGCGGCAAGGCTGCCTCGAGCTACACCTTTGCCAAGGAGACCATCCGCCTTATTAACTCCGTGGCCGAGGTCATCAACAACGACCCGCGCGTCAACGAGGTCATGAAGGTCTGCTTTATCCCCAACTTCCGCGTGAGCAACGCCCAGCTCATCTACCCTGCCGCCGAGATCTCGGAGCAGATCTCCACGGCCGGCAAGGAGGCCTCGGGCACGTCCAACATGAAGCTCATGATGAACGGCGCCATTACGCTGGGCACCCTCGACGGCGCCAACATCGAGATCGCCGACCTGGCCGGTCGCGAGAACGAGGCCATCTTTGGCCTGACCGCCCCCGAGGTCGAGCAGCTCTGGGCATCCAACAGCTACTTTGCGTGGGATACCCTCAACGGCGACCGCGAGCGTCTGGGCCGCGTGATGGACGAGCTTAAGGACAACACCTTTGCGGGTCTTTCGGGCAACTTCGAGAGCATCTACAACGAGCTCATGAACAACAATGACCCCGACCTGGTCATGGCCGATTTCCGCAGCTACGTGGATGCATGGGAAAAGCTCACGGGCAGCTACGGCGACCAGGAGACCTGGAACCGCAAGGCGCTGCTCAACACCGCCTCCTCCGGCTGGTTCTCGAGCGACCGCACCATTCGCGAGTACCGCGACGAGATCTGGCACGCGTAAAGGCGCGCGAGCTCCCTTATGCCAGCACGGCATTACTCGACGGGCGCGACCGAGCGCCGCGCCCGTCGCTAATGGGTTTAAGAACATCGATGACAGAAGGAGAAATCGATGAGTAAGAAAGAATGCATCGCGATGCTCCTCGCAGGAGGACAGGGCAGCCGATTGGGGGCACTCACCCAAAAGATCGCCAAGCCGGCGGTTAGCTTTGGTGGCAAGTTCCGCATTATCGACTTTTCGCTGTCCAACTGCTCCAACTCGGGCATCGACACGGTGGGCGTTCTGACGCAGTATCGCCCCTACCTGCTGCATGCCTACGTGGGCTCCGGCGAGGCGTGGGATCTGGACAGCCGCGACGGCGGTGTGTCGATCCTGCCACCGTACGAGACGCAGACCGGTGGCGCCTGGTATGCGGGCACGGCCGACGCCATTACGCAGAACCTCGACTACATCAAGGCCAACGACCCCAAGTACATCCTGATTCTGTCTGGCGATCACCTGTATCGCATGGACTACCGCAAGATGCTCAAGACGCACATTGAGAACAACGCCGACCTCACGGTGAGCGTTATGCCCGTGCCTTGGGAGGAGGCCAGCCGCTTTGGCATCCTGACCACCGACCCCGAGGACGGCCGCATCACCAAGTTCACCGAGAAGCCCGATAAGCCCGATTCGAACCTCGCGTCCATGGGCATCTACATCTTCTCGGCCGACGTCCTGATCGAGGCGCTCGAGGAGGATGCTCTGGACCAGCGCTCGAGCCACGACTTTGGCAAGGACATCATCCCCAAGCTGCTCGGCGAGAACAAGCGCCTGTACAGCTACGAGTTCCATGGCTTTTGGAAGGACGTCGGCACTATCGCCAGCTTCCACGAGACCTCGATGGACCTGCTGGGCAACAACCCCGAGTTCGATCTGTTTGACAAGCACTTCCCGATCATGTCCAACATCACCACGCGTCCGCCGCACTACATTGGCCCGGACGGCCGACTGGACGACTGCCTGGTCTCCAACGGCTGCAAGATCTACGGTACCGCTCGCCACTCGATTCTTTCGACCGATGTCATCATCGAGGAGCGCGCCGTGGTCGAGGACTCCGTGCTGCTGCCGGGTGCGCACGTTAAGAGCGGCGCGCACATCTGCCGCGCTATTTTGGGCGAGAACTCCACGGTCGAAGAGGGCGTGAAGCTCGGCTCTGTCGATACCACCAAGGATACGGCCGTCGTTGGAAATGACGTCGTTATCGGGAAGGGGGAATGATCCGATGATCAATCGCAAGGCCATCGGTTATATCACCGCTAATTACTCTTCGACCTACGGCAGCGTGCTGCTCAAGGACCGCCCCATCGCGTCCGTTCCGTTTTTGGGCCGCTACCGCCTGATCGACTTCCCGCTGTCCAACATGATGAATGCCGGCATTAAGACCGTCGGCGTCGTCATGCCGGGCAACTACCGTTCCCTGATCGACCATGTGGGCTCGGGCAAGGACTGGGGCCTGGACCGCAAGAAGGGCGGCCTGTTCATGGTGCCCGGCAACGCGTATGGCACCACCAAGGGCGGCATGCGCTTCTTGCTGCGCGACATCATCTCCAACAAGACGCTGTTCCAGCGCTCGGACAAGCCATACGTTGTGATGATGGGCACCAACATCATCTTTAACATGGACCTCAACACCATCATCGACGCGCACGAGAACTCCGGTGCCCAGATGACCGTGGTGTACTGCAAGGCCACGCGCAACGTCGATGACGAGACCAAGCTACAGATCAACGAGAACGGCCGCCTGACGGGCGTGAGCGCCGGCGTCGTGTACGGCGACAACGCCTCTATGGACTGCTGCATCGTCAACCGCGAGACGCTGCTCGAGATCATCGACCACTACCAGGCCGCCGACTATCTGGACCTGCTCGAGGCACTCCAGGGCGACTTTGGCAACATCGACGTGTGCAGCTACGAGTACAAGGGCGAGGTCGTGGGCGTGTTTAGCGAGAAGTCGCTGTATCGCCGCAGCATGGACCTGCTCGACCAGACCGTGGCCGACCAGCTCTTCGATCCCGAACGCCCGATCCTGACCAAGGCCCATGACGTGCCGCCTTCACGCTATGCGACCGGCAGCCACGCCTGCAACTCGATCATCTCGGCCGGCTGCATCATCAAGGGCACCGTGCGCAACTCGATTCTGTCTCGCGGCGTCGTGGTCGAGGAAGGCGCCTCGGTGACCAACTCGATCATCAACCAGAGCTGCATCATCAAGAGCGGCGCCCGCGTTGAGAATGCCATCCTGGACAAGAACAACGTGGTTCCCACCAACACCGAGCTTCGCGGCACGCCCGAGAACATCTTGGTGCTGGGCAAGGCTCCGTTAACTTCCGATACCACGATCGTACGTTAACGTTGGCACCGCAACATCGCTCGTAACATGTAGAATAGCCGCCCGGTTCGCGCCAGGCGGCTATTCTCGAATTGCAACATGGGAGACAATATGGCTGATTCCAGCAAAAAGATGCAGATCGTGTTTGCCTCGGCCGAGTGCGCGCCGTTTGTGAAGACCGGTGGCCTGGGCGACGTGGCGGGCTCGCTGCCTGCGGCGCTTGTGCGCGCCGGCGCTGAGGTCATCGTGATGGTGCCCAAGTACGCCACCATCAAGGACGAGCACAAGGCGCAGATGGAGCACTTCTCCGACTTTTACGTGAGCCTGGGCTGGCGCAACGAGTACTGCGGGCTCGAGAAGCTCGAGCACGACGGCGTCACCTATATGTTCATCGACAACGAGCGCTACTTTGCGCGCGACTATCCGTACGGCTTCTTTGATGACGGCGAGCGCTTTGCGTTCTTCTCCAAGGCCATTACCGAGAGCCTGCAGCACCTGCCCGAGGGCTTTGAGTGCGACATCCTGCACTGCAACGACTGGCAGACAGCGCTGGCGCCCGTGTTCTTGCGCGAGTTCTACCAGGGCCTGCCGCTGTATGACCGCGTCAAGACCGTCTTCTCGATCCACAACGTGGCGTTCCAGGGCCAGTTTAGCGATACCGTGATGGAGGACATCCTGGGTGTGGCGCACATTCCGGCGGCCGCTTCGCAGCTGCGTTGCGACGCCTGCAGCATCAACTACATGCTGGGCGCGCTGCACTATGCCGATGCTATCACCACGGTGAGCCCCACCTATGCCAACGAGATCCAGACGCCTGAATTTGGCGAGGGCCTGGACGGCGTTCTGCGCGAGCGTTCGTACGCGCTGCAGGGCATTTTGAATGGCATCGACGTCGCGGGCTTTGACCCGGCGACCGACAAGCGCATTGCCGCCAACTACACCGTGGAGGACCGTTCCGGCAAGGCCGTATGCAAGGCCAAGCTGCAGGAAGAGCTGGGGCTCGAGGTTCGCGACGACCGTCCGCTCATGGTGATGGTCACGCGTCTGACGCGCCAGAAGGGCCTAGACCTGGTCATGTACGCGCTCGACCGCATCCTGGCCGGCGGCGTGCAGGTGGCGGTGCTGGGCACCGGCGACCGCGACTACGAGGACGGCCTGCGCTACTTCCAGGACAAGTACCCCGGCACCATGGCGGCTCGCATCGAGTTCGATCCGGCATTGTCGCAGCGCATGTATGCTGCCGCCGACATGTTCCTGATGCCTTCGAAGTTTGAGCCCTGTGGCCTGTCGCAGATCATCGCCATGCGCTACGGCACGCTGCCCATCGTGCGCGAAACCGGTGGCCTGAAGGACACCGTGCAGCCGTACAACGAGTTTACCGGCGAGGGCACAGGCTTCTCGTTTAGCAACTTTAACGGCGACGAGATGGGCGATGCGGTATTCCGCGCAGCGCGTCTGTTCTGGGATAACCGCGAGGCCTGGAACCAGCTGGTCACTCAGGCTATGAGCCAGGACTTTAGCTGGACGCGCTCGGCCGATAAGTATCTTGACCTGTACTTCTTTATGCATCCGGAGATTGAGAGGCCGGCGGCGGTTGTCGACGAGCCAGAGGCTGTTGCTGAGCCGGTGGCCGCTGAGGAGCCCAAGGCCGAGGAGAAGCCGGATGAAGCTGAGCCCGCAAAGGCCGAGCCTGAGGTGAAGGCTGAGGTTGCTCCTGAGCCCGAGCCTGCTGCGAAGCCTGCGGCAAAGAAGACCACGACTCGCAAGACGACAGCTAAGAAGGCTACTGCGACCAAGGCGGCGGCAACCAAAACCACCGCTACCAAGACAACGACCACGCGCAAGCGCACGACCGCCGCTGCCAAGAAAGCCGCCGAAGCCGAGGCTGCTCCCGAGGTAAAGGCCAAGGTCGCTGAGGCCAAACCGGCCGCCAAGGCTCCGGCAAAGACTGCTGCCAAGAAGACAACGGCAACGAAGTCGACGACTACGACAAAGGCCGCTGCGGCCAAGGCTACCCCGAAGAGTGCCGCAAAGCCCGCCGTCAAGGTCGAGGAGGCGGGCGCCGAGCCCAAGGCCGAGGCAACTGCCGAGGCAAAGCCGGCCGCCAAGACCACCGCGCGTAAGCGCGCAACGACGACGGCCAAGAAGACCACGACCAAAGCTGCTGCCCCCAAGGCAGAGGCCAAGGCCGAGGTAAAGGCCAAGCCGGCGCCGAAGGCCGCTAAGGTCAAGGCCGCACCGAAGGCTACGGCCAAGCCCGAGCCCGCCAAGGAGACTCCGGTCTCCCCCGCCGCTCCGGCAGAGAAAAAGGCCCCGTCCAAGAAGACGTCCGTCCGCAAGGCCACGGCCACCCGCAAGCGCCGCTAGCCCAAAGACGATTCAAAACCTAATCAAACCCCATGCAAGGGGCGCTCCAACCGGGCGCCCCTTCTCTGTAGGTAGTTGGTAAAACGATTTTCTAGGACAACCGTTCGCCGATGGTAAACGGATGTTGTTTATACAGCCTGTGTACAACAGATATACTTACATCCTGTGCGTAAAGCCCATGGCCAGCAGGCCGTGATTCTATTGAACTGGACCGTACTATGAGATTGATACACAACAGCCGTCTGCCGCAGTTTCGCACTCCGTTTGGCGCTGTGACCACAGGAACAACCCTTTCGCTCTCCGTGATTCTGGAGGACGCCGATCCCGCGCAGGCAACGCTTACGCTGCGCACCTGGGTCGATGAGATCGGTGAATCTCGATATCCCATGACGCACGAGGGCGACGGCATATTTACCGTAGAGCTTGAGTGCACCGAGCCCTGTCTTATCTGGTACAGCTTTATCTGCAATATCGAGGGCCAGCCTGAGGTCCGCTTGGGGGCACCGCAGGGACGCACCGGCGGCGAGGGCGTAACCTACGACTACGCCGAGGTGCCGTCATTTCAGGTCACCGTCTACAAACACCGCGCGAACCGTCCCACCTGGTACGAGCGCGGTATGGTCTACCAGATCTTCCCCGATCGCTATGCCCGCGACGAGCACTGGCGCGAGCGCACGCTAGCCGAAGTCGAAAAACCGCGTAACGGAATCCAGCGCCGCATGGTCGAGGACTGGAACGAGCCGCCTGTGTACGAGCGCGCCGAGGACGGCTCCATCAAGACCTGGGACTTCTACGGCGGCTCGCTCAAGGGTATCCAGAATGACCTGCCTCGCATCGCCGAGCTGGGCTTTACAGCCATCTACCTCAACCCCATTTTTGAAGCCGCGAGCAACCACCGCTACGACACCGCCGATTACACCAAGATCGATCCGATTCTGGGCACCGAGCAGGACTTTACTGAGCTGTGCGAGGCGGCCGAGAAGCTGGGCATTTCCATCATTCTGGACGGTGTGTTCAACCACACAGGCGACGATTCGATCTACTTCAACCGCTACGGCAACTACCCCGGCGTGGGCGCGTGGCAGAGCGAGGATTCGCCGTGGCGCGATGCGTTTAATTTCCACGAGGACGGCTCGTACGACTGCTGGTGGGGCGTGGGCAATATGCCCGCCATCAATGAGAGCTCCGATCTGGTGCGCGAGCGGCTCCTGGGCAAGGACGGCGTCATTCGTAAATGGCTGCGCGCCGGCGCTCACGGCTGGCGCCTGGATGTGGCCGACGAGCTTTCCGATGACTTCCTGACCGAGATCAAAAAGGCCGTGCTCGCCGAGAAGCCCGACGCACTGCTGCTCGGCGAGGTCTGGGAAGATGCCTCCAACAAGATCAGCTACGGCCATCTGCGTCGCTACCTGCAGGGCTCCGAGCTGGACTCTGCTATGGATTACCCCTTCCGCGACATGGTCATCGGCTTTTTGATGGGCTACAAAAACGCCTACCAAGCTGCCGAGGATATCGAGACCCTGCGCGAGAACTACCCGCGCGAGGCATTATCCTGCGCGCTCAATCTGCTGTCGAGCCACGACCGCCCGCGCATTATCTCGGTGCTCGGCGGTGGCCCCGACGAGTCGCAGCTGCCCGAGAGCGAGCGCAGCAAATGGCGCCTGGACGAGAACTCCATGGGCCTGGCCAAGAGCCGCTTTTGGCTGGCGACGCTCATGCAGATGACGTTCCCGGGCGTTCCCTCAATCTATTACGGTGACGAGTACGGCTTGGAGGGTCTCACCGATCCGGGCAATCGCCGCACCATGCCGACCAAGGAAAACCTGCACGACTTCGATACGTTCGCGATCGTCAAGAATGCCTCGGCCGTGCGCCGCGCGCTACCGTTTATGATCGACGGTGAAATTAAGGCCTTTGCGCTCAATGATGAGGTGCTGGCATACAACCGCACGGGCAAGGATGGCGAGTCCGCGACGGTTATCATCAACCGCAGCCTGCGCAATTCACACCGCGTGACGATTCCGGCACTCGGCGAATGCGCGAGCGATGTGATTAGCGGTCACGAGTGCGAGATCCACAACGGCACGGTCACGCTCGATCTGTATCCGCTGGGTTCGTCGATCATCTATCACCACGCCGAGCAGCGCCTGCAGGAGCCGCTCGATCACGGTGCGGGTGTTGTGTGCCATATTACATCGGTGCCGACCGATGACGGCAAGCCCGGTACGATCGGCGCGCCCACGCGTCGCTTTATCGACCATCTGGCCGCCATGGGCATGCGCTACTGGCAGGTTCTCCCCGTCAACCCCACGGACTTCTTCCGCTCCCCTTACGCCGGTCCTTCGGCCTTTGCAGGCAATATCGACCTGCTACCCGAGAGCCACGAGGAGCTGGCCGCCGACTTTGAGACCTGGATGGCCCGCGGCGGCGAAGATGCCGATCCGTTGTACACCGCGTTTAAACATCGCAATGCCGATTGGCTCGAGAAGTACAGCGTCTATATGGCCGTCAAAAAGTACTTTGAGGGCGAGTCGCGCCACAATTGGCCGGCAGATGTCGCTCTCTACAACGAGCATCTAATCGACGACAAGCGCTTCCACAACGAGGCCGAGCTTCAGGCGTACATGCAGTACCGCTTTGACCTCGCTTGGTGTGAGCTCATGAACTATGCGCACAAGAAGGGCATCGAGGTCATCGGCGATATTCCTATGTACGTGTCCGACGATTCGGCAGACGCGTGGAGCGAACCCGAGAACTTCTGGCTGTCCGATACCGGCAAGGCGATTGAGATTTCCGGCGCGCCGCCCGACAACTTTGCGCCCGAGGGCCAGATGTGGGGCAACCCGACGTTCCGCTGGGACCACATGAAGCAGAACGGCTATAGTTGGTGGATGGATCGCCTGCGCCGCGCGTTCTCGCTCTACGACCGCGTGCGTCTGGATCACTTCCTGGGATTCCACAGCTATTACAGCATTCCCGCGGGCAAGGCATGCGCCGACGGCCGCTGGCTGGCGGGCCCGGGCAAGGACCTGTTCCAGACCGCCTATGACGAACTGGGTCCGCTCAACTTTATCGCCGAGGACCTGGGCTATTTGACGCCCGGTGTTCGCGCCATGGCCTCGACCTGTGGTTTCTCCGGCATGGACGTGCTGGAGTTTAGCGACTACGACGTTCGTTGCGGCGTGCATCCCACGCCCGGCAAGATCCTGTACACCTCGACGCACGATACGTCGACGCTGGCCGGCTGGTGCACGCGTTCCTTTGCGGGCGGCGATGAACCGAGCGGTGTTGAGCTGGCGGCCAAGCTGATGAGCGACGCGCTGGCAAGCGACGCTCCCCTAGTGATGATGCCGCTGCAGGATGTCCTGGGGCTTGGCGACGACGCGCGCATGAACGTTCCGGGCGTGGCCACGGGCAACTGGACCTGGCAGGCTGACGAGGCGGACATCGCAGCCGCCGAGAACAAAACCGCACAGCTCTTGCGCAACAACCATAGATTCTGGGGCGAAGCGTGATAAAACCCCCGATATAGGGTACAGTTACAGACGTTTGAATTTTTGCGGGCAGAGTAATCTGCCCGCTTTGTGCTGAAAAGGAAGTATTATGGCGCGCTACGATTACAAATGCTCGAGCTGCGGCAACGTGTTTGAGGTTGAGCATCCCATGTCCGAGACTCCCGAGGTCGTGTGCCCCAGCTGCGGTGCCCCGGCGGCCAAGACGTTCTCGGCCAGCGGCATTAAATTCGAGGGCAGCGGTTTCTACAACACCGATCAACGAAGCGGCGGCTCCAGCACCAGCGCCACCAGTGGCTGCTGCGCCAACTGCCCGCATAACCACTAGGAACCAAACAGCCCCGCGATCGACACCGATCGCGGGGCTGATTCTTTAGCTACCCAGGTTTCCTTATGAGTTGCGGTGAAATAAGGACTGTTTGGTGGGCAGAAGCCGCTATTCAATCCCTATTTCACCGCAACATATTAGTTACTTACGAATCAGGCGGGCGCAGAAGTGGCCGTCGTAGGAGTCGGCGTTTACTGGCACGCTTTGGAAAAGACCTCGGTCGTTTTGGCGTACGAAAACGAGCTTCTTGGCCTGCTCGAAATCAGGCAGTTGCAGAATCTGTGCCTCGGAGAGAGGCGCCACGGTAAAGCAGGCGCCCTCGGGAGAGGCCAGGAAGGCATCTACGACCTGCGTGTTCTCTTCATCAAATACCGAGCAGGTGGCATAGATAAGTTCACCGCCGGCAGCCACGCGTGCGGCTGCTTCCTTGAGCATCATCAACTGCAGTTTGGGCAACTCGGTCGTAACGTCATTCTCAGTTAGGCGCCACGGGATCTCGGGATGACGACGCATGGTGCCGGTGCCAGAGCACGGCGCATCGATAAAGACCGTATCGAACTTAACCGGCTCGCCAAGCATGGCATCAAACGATGTGAGCACCTCATCAAGCTCGCAGGCATCACCCGAAACCGTACGAACGCCCTGAATACCGGCCTTGTGCAGGCGAGCGAGATTCAGATCGCATTTGCGATCATGCAGATCGAGCGCCGTATGCTGACGCTCATAGCCCGCACGCTTGGCCGAGCACATCATCACATAGGTCTTGGTGCCACGACCGGCACCAATCTCAAGGCAGCTTCCAGGGCGCGTGGCAGCTGTGGCGATAAGCTGCGCATTGAGATCAGATGCCACCGCGGCAGCACGCTCAAACACACCCGATGCAACCGTGACCTGCGCATCTACCGGGGCATGGCAGCCCGGGAAAACGGGCGCGACGAGCTGCGAGACATACGGATCGGGCTTGGTCGCAAAGGCGTTCTCATGCAGGGCCAGCGGCGCGGGGGCCAGATTGCCGGCAAAGTTAAGCGCACCCTCAGGCGTGTCGAACGATGCCATAATGCGAGCGCACAGCCAACGCGGCAGACCCATCAGGCGCGACAGACGAACCAGGCGTCGCTCAGACTCATCTACATCGGACGCCGTGGCAAAGTCCTCAACATTGTCCGCAACCTTATGCAGCACGGCATTGGCCAAGCCAGCGGCGGACTTAGCGCCGCAGCGAACCAGCTCAACACCCTGACTTACAGCAACGCGCCCAGGCGTATGTAAATAGAGCATCTCGAAAGCCGAGATACGAAGCGCCATGCGAACACGCGGCGCAACCTTTTTAGGCTTATCGAGAAACTGGTCGAGCAGCTCGTCCAAAATACCCTGCGTGGCGGCCACACCAAGTGCCAAGCGGGCGGCAAAAGCGGAATCGCGCTGATCAATAGCCTTGGCCGATGCGCGAGAGGACAGCACGTCGCGCGCATACATGCCGCGGCGATCGGCCTCCATCAGCACATCGAGCGCAAGCTTGCGCGCGGGAGACAGCTTGCTCATGACAGAACACCCCACGAAAGATCGGCGCCTTGCAGCCCAGCAGCCCAAGCAGAAGCGGCCATACCACGCTTGCCATCGGGCTTAACCTCGAGCAGTTCAACCGCACCATCGGAAAGGCCAAGGAAAACACGCTTGGCCTTAATGAGAACCTGACCCTCGCCAAGCGACACATCAGCCGGCGCAGCATCGAGCACGCGCACGGTCTTGCCGGCAATCACGCAACGAGCAGGCGCAGTATCGGACGAAGCGAGCACATGACGCACGCAATCGAGCGCAGCCATCTGCGGATCCAGACGCATCTCCAGCTTGGAAATCTTGGCAGCATGGGTAACGAGCGCCTCATCCTGTTCAGTCCACACGGCGGTGCCATCGGCAAGAGAAGGAAGCGTATCGGCAAGCAGTTTGCCGCCAAGCTCACCAAGCTCCATGGTCAGCGCCTCAGCATGCTTACCGGCAACCGACGTGGAGGCCTGGGCACAATAAGCACCAGTATCCACGCCATGCCCAATACGCATAATGGAAACGCCAGCAACCTCGTCACCAGCAAGAATGGCACGCTGAATAGGAGCAGCCCCACGCCAACGAGGCAGCAAGGACGCATGAACATTCACAATACCAAGCGGCGCCATATGCAGCACGTCATCCGGCAAAATGCAACCATAGGCAGCCACGCAGAAAATGTCAGCCTGGGCAGCCTTGAGCGCCTCAACGACCTCAGGCGTCATACGATTAGCCTCAATAACCGGCAACTCTAGCTCAAGCGCCTTGGCCTTAACAGGAGACGGCTCAAGTTTCTTACCACGCCCACGAACAGCATCAGGGCGAGTAATAACAAGCGCAATCTCATTCCCAGCCGCAACAAGCGAAGTCAACGAAGGCACAGCAAAATCAGGCGTACCCATAAACACAATACGCATAAAGAACGTCTCCCCTCAACCAAAGCCGAGACAGCTACAAATAACGGCGGAAAGCCAAGTACACAGCCCATCCGCAATAACAATTCAACAAGAACAAATATACCCAAAACCAAAGAAAGAGCCGCAATAAAAGCAGCTCTCTCAACAAAGCACCTATCAGCGAAGACGCCCCTCCCTGGCCCGACGGCACCCGGGCGAGATAAGCAGCGTCAAAGTAGTCCCCGGGGCGCCCGCCTATATCGTCCCGCGCGCAGTTTCGCAGCGCAGCGAGAATGTTTGAGCACGGGATGATATAGGCGGGC
>CABRZJ010000041.1:0-14906 GCA_902475425.1 uncultured Collinsella sp. | reverse complement strand
CGCAGGAACTGGCACTTGTAGGTGTTGACGCCCAGGCAATCGTTGTAGGGGAGCGCGGCGGTCAGCGCGGCGATGTCCTCGTCACGGACGTCGAGCTCGCCGCCGGCGATATGGGCCAGCTTGGTTGCGGCTTCCATGGTGTCGGCTGCATAGTGGCCGCGGAAAGTGGCGTCGAGCACCCAGCGGTTGTTGATGACATCGGCCATGCGAGCTGCCTCGCAGTCGGCAGCACTGTTGGGATCGAGGGGATACTTGGGCTCCAGGTTCTGGACAATGCCGATCTCGCCCTCAAAGCCGCCTTCATGGAAGGCGACGACAGCCTTGGCGTGGGCCACCATCATGTTGTGCATGAGCTGGAAAGCCTTGTCCAGGCGATACTTCTCGCCGTGCGGCCAGTTGCCGACGATAAAGCTGCCCTCGGCGGTCGCGGGAATCTCGTTAAAGGTAAACCAGTGCTTGACCTCGGTGAACTCGGCAAAGCAGAACTTGGCGTACTCGACAAAGGCGTCGATCGTCGTGCGCGTCAGGAAGCCCTCGCCGCCGTTCTGGTAAAAGGCCTCGGGCGTATCGAAGTGATCGAGCGTGACATAGGGGATAACGCCGGCTTTATTGCAGGTGGCAAAGAGCTCGTGATAGAAGGCAACACCCTCGGGGTTAATCTCACCAGTGCCACTGGGGAAGATGCGGCTCCAAGCGATGGAGACGCGGATACCGTTGATGCCGAAGCGCTGGCACAGGTCGATATCGACCGAATACTTGTTGTAGAAATCGCTTGCGGGGTCGGGGGAGAAGCGACCCTGAGCAGCCAGGAAATCGTCCCAGGGCACTTTGCCCTTGCCGTGTGTACGGGTCTCGCCCTCAACCTGGTAAGCGGCGGTGGCGCCGCCAAACACAAAGCCGTCGGGGAACTGCGTGGGGTTGGTCATGAGTCATCCTTTCTGTGGGATACGAATAGGGAGAGGTGCCCAAACTGGGGGTCCGGGCACCAACAGAGGGAGGAACTAGTCGAGGTTCTCGCGGAGCCACTTGATGGCGCCGGCGGGGTCGCGAGTAAGGTCGATATATTCCTTACCGCGCGGGGCGAGCAGCTTAATGCCCAGACGATCGGTGTCGGCCTTCATGTCGTTGTAGTAGCTACGGACTTGCGGGGCAAGCACGATAACGTCGTACTGATCCATGATGGCAGTGTGCTGGCCATAGGCGCCTGCGGAGGAAGCGATGTTCTCTCCGGTCTGCGCAGCACCTTCCTTGATGGCGTTGGCAAGCATGGCAGAGGTGCCGGCGCCAGCGCACAGGACGAGGACCTTCAGGCCATCGACGTCCTTCTTGGCGGATGCATCGGCGGCAGGCTCGGGCTGTTCGGCGGCAGGCTTGCTGTCGGCGGCAGCGGCGGTCGGCTCGACGGCAGCGGCGGTCTGCTCGGCAGCGGGCGCAGAGGTGCTGGCGGCGATGGTGGCGGCACCATCGGACTCAAGACCCAGCTCGGCGGCGCGCTCGGCCTCCTGGTCGCAGAGCAGCTTATCGTATGCCTTCAAGAACGGCAGGTAGATGATGGCGTCCAGCAAGATGATGATCGCGACAAATACCAGGGCAATAAGCTGGAAGTTCGTGGTGATGAAGATGCCGATGGGGGCGGGGGTGGCCCAAGGCACCACGAAGGAGAAGCCGTTCATGCCCACGTTATCGATAAAGAACTTGGCAACACTTACGTTGACGCAGCCGGCGGCAACAAAGGGGATGAGCATGTAGGGGTTAAGGATCATCGGCGCGCCAAAGAGCAGCGGTTCGTTGACGGCGAAGGCAACAGGAACAATCGAGGCTTTACCGACGGCTTTGAGCTGCTTGGACTTCATGAAGAGGATCAGCAGAAGCGGCACGATGAACGTGGCGCCGGTGCCGCCGAACTCACCCACGAGCGACATGTTAAAGGTGAGGGAGTGGGCGGGGTGACCACCGGCCAGCAGAACCTGCAGGTTCTCGGCCTGGTTGGCAAGACGGATGGGGTCGATGCCCGGCTGGACGATCGAGGGGCCGTGGACGCCGATGAACCAGAAGAACGCGGTGGCAGCCTGGATAAGGATAAGGCCAGGATAGGTTTCTGCAGCGGTAAAGAGCGGGGAGAGCAGTTTGATAAGCAGCTCGGAGAACGGAACGCCCATGAGGTTGCGCACGACGACATCGATGATGCCGCAGATAATGACGGCGCCGCCAAAGGGGATGATGTCGCGGAAGTTCTGAGCGATGGCGCCCGGGACCTCCTTGGGCAGCTTAATGGTCAGATCGCGCGAGACGCAGAACTTATAGACCCACACGGTAATGAACGCGGCGATATAGGCCGAGAACAGACCGCGCGTGCCCATGCTGGTGCAATCGAAGACCGAAAGTTCGGAGCCGTTGAACTTGGTGGTGAACTGCGTGACTGCGAGCAGCAGCATGCTGCACTGGGCGGCCACCATGGTGGAACCGTCGTTGAGCACTTTGCCGGCGGGCATGCGACGGTTCATGGATGCCGTGAAGTTCTTGGCGGTGGTGCCGGCAACCATGATGCCCATGACGCCCATGGTGAAGTTGTAGAGCTTGTTGCACCAGTCGATGAGCGGCTGGGGCAGCGTAATGCCAACTACGCCGGGAAGCGTGGCGATCAGCAGAAAGATCGAAGAGGTAAGGACGATGGGCATGCACCCAAGGAATCCGTCCTTGATGGCCTGGAGGTAGATGTTCCTCGAGATCTTCTCAAAGAACGGTTGATGCTTTTCGAGCATCTTTACGATGGCGTCCATAGAGCTCCTTTGCTGCTTGATGCGCGATGCATGTGGATGGAACTGGTCGTCGATGGATGGTCAGGACTGCCCGGAAGCCTTCCTGCTTAAGGAAGGCATTGCGAAATGACAACGTTGTCATTTCGTTAATGACAACGTAAGACATTTCTGGAAGAGCAACAAGGATATACGGGCGAGCGGTCGATATTGTCCGGTGAATGGTTGATTTGTCAGTCGGGCAGGTAGTGTATGCTAGAACGCAAAAAACAAGCGATGCAAAACCGACTGGGGAAGTAGTGGCAACGATGGACAAGAAAAATGTCTCAATGAACGATGTGGCAGTTGCCGCGGGCGTTTCTCTCAAGACGGTGTCGCGCGTGATCAACGAGCCCGATAGCGTGCGCGAGTCGACACGCGATAAGGTCCATTCCGCAATGGAGACGCTCGGGTTTCGAACCAACTTTGCCGCGCGTTCGCTCAAGTTGGGCCGTTACGGGTGCATCGGCGTGGTGCTGTTCCACTTGTCGGGCGGCGCCGTGGACATGATTGACGGTATCGCCGATGCCGCCGAAGAGCGAGGCTTTGCGCTCACGATGATCAAAAAGCGGGCGGGGGAGAAGATGACCCTTGCCGATGCGGCGCGCAGGATGTCGCAGCTGCCTGTTGATGGCATGATCTTCAACCTGCGTCAGATGGTCGATGACTTTGATACTTTTGAGGCACCGAAAGACCTCAAGACGGTGATTATCACACCGATGGAACATCCTACCTGCTCCACCGTCAGTGACGACCAAGAGGGCGGCGCGCGCATGGCGTGCGAGTACTTCTTGAACCACGGGCATAAAAACGTGTACTTCGTCTCTGGTAAGAAAGAGTCGTTGTCGAGCCAGTGCCGTATGAAAGGTTGGCGTGCGGCACTCGAGGCGCGTGGCATTGAGCCGCCCGAGCCTCTGCAAGGCGATTGGAATGCGGATAGTGGCTATGCCGCGGGCCTTGTGCTTGCCGATAAGCCCGATTGCACGGCGGTCCTCGCTGCTAACGACTGCATGGCAAACGGCGTGATGATGGCTTTACGTGACAAAGGGCTCAGTGTGCCCGACGACGTGTCCGTGATCGGCTTCGACGATGAGCTCTACAAGACGATTCCCAACTCGATTCTGACGTCGGTGAAGTTTCGCCACCGCGAGCTGGGCATCCGTGCGCTTAACGAGGTCGTCGCAGGTCTGGAAGCCCCGAGCTCCAGAAGCCGTACGCTCGTCTCGGGTGTGTTGGTCGAGCGCGCGAGCGTGCGGGATTTGCGGGCGTAGACGTGCTCGGCCTGCTCGTCTAAGTCTGTAACAGGTGGGACCCGAAAACTCGGCTAGATGTTACAGATTGAGATGAACAGGAGGACGGGTGCGGTCTAAACAAAATGGCCCGCGCATCACACATCGATGCACGGGCCATTTATTGTCTGCGAGCGGCAGGTGGTGTCAGCGTCTTATGCCTCGAGGTTCTCCTCGATCCAGGCGACGGCACCCTTGGGATCCTTAGTGAGGTCGATGTACTGTTTGCCCTTGGGCGACAGCAGCGTGATGCCCAAGCGGTCGGTGTCGGCCTTCATCTCGTTGTAATAGGTGCGAACCTGCGGAGCCAGGACGATGACGTTGTACTGGTCCATGATGGCGTAGTGACTGCCGTAGGCACCGGCGTTGGCGGTAATGTCGATGCCCAGCTCGTCAGCGCCTTCCTTAAGCGCGTTGGCGAGCAGTGCAGAGGTGCCGGCGCCAGCGCACAGAACCAGAACCCTCAGATCCTTGCCCTTAAGGGCGGACGGAGCTGCGGAGGCCTCAGTGGCAGAAGCGGTCTCGACAACAGGAGCCTCAACGGCGGGGGCGGCAGCGGTCTTGACGGCCTTGGTCTCCTCGGCCTCTTCTTCGGCCAGGGTCTCGGCCTCCTGCTTGCACAGGACGTTGTCGTAGGCCTTGCAGAACGGGTAGTAGATCAAGAAGTCAACGACCAGCAGGACGACAACCAGGACCAGAGAGATCGGCTGGAAGTTGGTGTCGATGAAGGTTCCGATCGGTCCGGGGAGTGCCCACGGCATGGCATAGATAAAGCCGTTCATGCCCAAAAAGTCGATGAAGAACTTACCAATGAGGACGTTGGCCACGGGGGCAAACAGGAACGGGATCAGGAAGTACGGGTTGAGGATGATGGGCGCGGCGAACAGCAGCGGCTCGTTGACGGCGAACATCACGGGCACGACAGAGGCTTTGCCGACGGCCTTGAGCTGCTTGGAGCGCATAAAGAGCAGGAAGATGATCGGGACAATGAACGTGGCGCCGGTGCCGCCGAGTTCGCCGATGTAGTTACCGAAGTTTTCGGTCAGGGCGAGGGCGGGGTGACCGCCGGCCTGCAGCGTGGCGAGGTTGGTGGTGATGTTGCCAAACAGCGCGGCGTTGAGGGCAGGCTTAACGACCGAGGGGCCGTGGATGCCCATGAACCAGAACAGCGGGATCATGAACCAGATGAGGGCGAGGCCGGCGTAGGAATCGGCAGCGGCGAACAGCGGGCTCACCAGCGTGGAGATGACGTTGGCAAACGGGACGGCCAAGCAGGTGCGGCAGATAACGTCGATGACGGCGACAAACAGGATGGAGAAGCTGAAGGCGAAGATGTCGCGGAAGTTCTGGGCGATGGCGCCGGGGACTTCTTTGGGCAGCTTGATGGTGATGTCTCGCTTAATGCAGAAGGCATAGATGTTGACCGTGGCAAATGCGGCGACAAAGGAGCTCAGCAGGCCCTTGGTGCCCATGTTGTCGGTAAAGAACACCGAGACATCGGCGCCGTCGATCTTGGCACTCGTCTGGGTAACGGCCAAGATGAGCATAGCGCACATGGCGGCGACCATGGTGCTCGTGGCGTTGATGGCCTTGCCGGCAGGCATGCGGCGGTTCTTGGAGCCGGTCAGCGCGCTTGCGGTGGTGCCGGCGACCATGATGCCCACGACGCCCATCGTGAAGTTGTAAACCTTGTTGCAGAAGTTCACGACATCGACGTTCCACCAGTCGGGCAGCGTAAAGCCGCCGACCGTGGCGACAACGCCCGGCAGGGTCGAAATAAGCAGGAAGACAGAAGAAGACAGGATGATGGGCATTGCTGCCAAAAAGCCGTCTTTAATGGCCTGAAGGTAGATGTTCTTAGAGACCTTGTCGAAGTACGGCTGACCTTTCTCCAAGAACTTAACGATCGATTCCATAGTTCACGCTCCTCTTTGCATGAAATCTTAATGGCATGGACGTTGAAAACCTATATGGTCTCCCGCTTGCTAAAAGCCCGGGTGCAGGCGGGGTCGGTCCCAGGGGGAGAGAGGGGAGCGGCTGGGTTTGTATCGCATAGGGCCGCTCCCTTCTCGGGGGAAAGCGAGGCGATGCGCTACTGCGCGTCCGCCATAGTGTCGGCGAGCTCCTTGTACCAGAGTGCCGACTGCTTGATGTAGCGTTTTTGCGTGTCGAAGTCGATGTAGAACAGGCCGTAGCGCTTGTTATAGCCATTGGCCCAC
This sequence comes from uncultured Collinsella sp., assembly GCA_902475425.1. Taxonomy (GTDB): domain Bacteria; phylum Actinomycetota; class Coriobacteriia; order Coriobacteriales; family Coriobacteriaceae; genus Collinsella. The sequence goes on along the minus strand of CABRZJ010000041.1, from coordinate 8,603 downwards.
GAGAACTGGTCCTGCAGGCTCCAGATAAAGTAGCCCTGGACGTCGACGCCCTCGGCGCGCGCCTGGAGCACCTTCTCCATGTGCTGGTCGACAAAGTCGATGCGCTCGGGATCGGCGACGATGCCGTTTGCGTCGGGCTCGGGGTCCTTGTGGCCCAGGCCGTTTTCGGTGATATAGATGACGGGGAGGTTGGGATAGGTGGCGCTGATGTGCTTGAGCGTGTCGTAGAGGCCTTGCGGGTAGATGAGCCAATCCCAGTCGGTGGTGGGGATACCCGGCATATCGACCTGCTGCCCGACGCCCTTAAACTTAAAGCACGAGGTGCCCTTGTCTCCGGTGCCGTTAAAGCTGTTGGTTGACTCGCCATCGTAGGCGGCGATAAACGCCGACTGATAGTAGTTGAGGCCGAACATATCGTTGCGGGGCGCCGCCTTGGCGAGCTCCTCCATGTCGCTGTCCTCAACCGTAAGTGTGGCGTTGTTGGCACGCAGAATCTCGTTGATGAGTGAGAGGGTGCGCGCGGAGTAGTGACCCAGGAAGGCGCCGTCCATGATGAAGTCGGTGTAGAAGGCGTTGTACAGGTCGGCGGCGTGCTGGTCGGCGGGCGAGTCGGTGGCAGGATATGCCGGCGTCAGGACGTTGACCATGCCAATGCGTCCGCCCAGGTGCTCGGTCTCGTCAAGATCCTTATACAGGTTGACGGCGCGGGCGTGGGCAACGAGCTCGTTGTGCTGGCTCTGGATGCCGCTCGTCACATCAAAGTGATGGTTGGGCGGGAAGTTGCCTTGGATGTATTGGGAGTGCGAGAGGCTGATGAGCTCGTTGATGGTGAACCAATTCTTGACCTCGCGGAACTCGCGGAAGCAGAACTCGGCATAGCGCACATAGGCGTCGACGGTCTTGCGGTTGAGCCAGTCGCCCTGGTTGAACAGGGCGGCGGGGGAGTCAAAGTGATGCAGGGACACATAGGGCTCGACGCCATACTTTTTGCAGCAGGCGAACAGCTCGTGGTAGTGCTTAACGCCCTCGGCGAGGGGTTCGGCATCGTCGCCGTTGGGGAAGATGCGGGTCCAGGCGATGGACACACGAATGGCGTTGAGTCCATGCTCGGCAGAAAGGCGGATATCCTCCTCGTAGCGGTTGTAGAAATCACTGGCCGGGTCGGGCAAAAAGCGACCCTGGGCGACAAGGTAATCGTCCCACATGGTCTTACCCTTGCCTGCCACCTTCGTGGAACCTTCCGTTTGGTACGCGGCGGTTGCGGCGCCCCAAACAAAGCCCTTCGGCAGCTGCTGTACGCGGTTTAGCAAAGACATATGCATACACCCTCTCGTCTCGCTGTTCGATATTGTGCGTTTGCGCTCAGGAGGCTCCCTGGTTAGCGTTCAGCGGTGAAAAAGCCCGATAAACACTATCTTAAAATGAATAGAACCAAAATGAGCACGTGAACATTTGACAATGAGCACGTTAACATCCGGCTGGGATGTATAGAAACAAAACAACTTCAAACAGCCGCGAACGGTTGTATTTGTTCGGTAAGCGGTTTTGATTGACAGAAGTTTTCATGTTGTGGTATATGGCTCGGGTATCATGAGCACGTTATCAATGTATGTACGATGCGCCATGGGCGCGGGGAATAGTTGGGAAGCAGGTTAGCGTGGAAGGCATGGATCAGCAGACAAGGAATGGTCGTTCGGCGAGCGCGGCAGAGGTTGCGGCGCTCGCTGGCGTGAGCCGCCAGACTGTGTCTCGCGTGGTCAACGGTATGCCCAACGTGACGGAAAAGACGCGCAAGCGTGTGCTGGCCGCCATGGAAGAGCTGGGCTTTCGTCCCAATTTTGCTGGAGCGGCGTTGCGCGGCGGGTCGTATCGTTCTATTGGCCTGTGCATGTACAACATCACACGTGTCGGTAACCTGGCGACGCTCGAGGGTATCATGCAAGCGGCGCGCGAGCACGATTTTGCCGTCACTATGATCGAGATGGGCGGCGACAAGCCCTATGCACTTGCCGATGCCTCGCGCCGCATGGTCGAGCGACCCGTCGACGGCATGATTCTCAACATGAACCGCATGGCTCCCGATTTTGAGGAGTTTGTTCCCCAGCCGGGAGTGCGAACGGTCATCCTGTCCATGTATGCGCATCCGCGCTGCACGACGATCGACTCCGACCAGTATGGTTCGTGCGAGCTGTTGACCAATTATCTGCTGGAACATGGTCACTCGAATATGCGGTTTGTGGCGGGTCCGGAAAACTCGATTTCCTCGCGTTTTCGTGAGGCCGGTTGGCGCGATACGCTGGGTCGTGCTCATGTCGATGCCGCTCCGATGCTGCGTGGCGATTGGAGTGCGGACAGTGGGTACGCCATGGGCGAGCGGATTGCGGCCGAGGTGCTTGCCGGCGGGTCGCAGGCGCCGACTGCCGTGCTTGCGGCAAATGACCAGATGGCGCTGGGCGTTATCGCCGCGCTCGAGAACGCGGGCCTGTCCGTGCCCGACGACGTGAGCGTGGTTGGTATCGACGACGCACTCGAGGGACTTGTTCCTCACAATCGGCTGACGACGCTGCGATTTGATTTGCGCGGTGTCGGTAAGCTTGCGTTTGAGGCGGCGATTGGAGAGAGCTCGTCTATCGAGGCGATTCATGTGCCGAGTACGCTGGTCGAACGCTCGACTGTTAGGGACATACGGGGTTAGGTCCTACTCCGTTTGTCTCGATTTGTAACAGGTAGACGGTCAAAAGCGGGCTACGTGTTACAGATTGAGATTTTTCAGAAAGGGCGATCCCGTTTGTCTCAATCTGTAACAGGTAGGGTCGAAATACTCGGCTAGATGTTACAGATTGAGACAAACGGACCCCGAACCGCCCAAAAAGGCCGGGGGCGGCGCGCCGTGTGGCGTGCCGCCCCCGGCTGAGAAATGGGGACAGGTTATGTGGGCGGTGCAATTCCGCCAACCGCTCGTCGCAAGCTGCTAGTCCAGACGACGGGTCTGTGCCACGTGCTTATACCAGTATGCGCTTGCCTTGGGCGTTCGCTTCTGGGTTTCAAAGTCAACGTAGAAGAAGCCGTAACGCTTGTTGTAGCCATTGGTCCAGGAGAACTGGTCCTGCAGGCTCCACAGGAAGTAGCCGCCCACGTTGACGCCGACCTCCATGGCCTTGAGCAGCCAGCGCAGGTGCTGCTCGATGTAGTCGATGCGCGGCTGGTCGTCCACAAAGCCATCCTTGTAGGGATCCTTGTAGCCCATGCCGTTCTCGGTGATGAAAATCTGCTTGTAGTTGGGGTAGCGCTGCTTAATGTAGACGAGCAGGTCGAACAGGCCCTCGGGATAGATGATCCAGTCCCAGTCGGTGGTGGGGATGCCGGGCTTGTTCACGTGCTCGCCAATGCCCTTGACGCGCCAGCGGCCGGTGCCCTTCTCGCCCGTACCGTTGTGGTGCAGGTCGTTCTCGCCGTCGTATGCTTTGAGGAAGCGGCACTGGTAGTTGTTAACGCCCAGGTAGTCGTTGTAGAGCGCAGCTTCACGCATAATCTCGAGGTCCTCGTCCAGGATCTCGATGGTGCCGCCCGAGACGGCAGCCAGGCGGTTGGCGCACTCGAGCGTGTCGGGCGCGTAGTCGCCGCGGAAGGTGGCGTCGAGCAGGAACTGGTTCTGCAGCACGTGCTCGTTGTTGGCGGCCTTGATGTCGGCAGGGTCGTTCTCGTTGAGCGGGTACTTAAACTCCAGCGACTGGATAACGCCGATCTTGCCCTTAAAGCCGCCGTTGTGGAAGGCCAGCACGGCCTTGGCGTGGGCGAGCATCATGTTGTGCTCGCACTGGAAGGCCTCGGCCAGATGCGCCTTGACGCCACCGGGGAAGGTGCCCTCGATGTAGGTGTTGGAGGCGTCGGCCCAGATCTCGTTAAAGGTGAACCAGTAGGTCACCTGGTCGGCGTACTCCTTAAAGCAGAAGGTGGCAAAGTCCACAAAGGCGTCGATGGTCTCGCGGTTGAGGAAGTCGCCCTTTTCAAAGAGGGACAGCGGCGTGTCAAAGTGATGCAGCGTGACGAACGGCTCAACATGGTGCTTATGGCACTCGGCAAAGAGGTCGTGGTAGAACTGCACGCCCTCGGGGTTGATTTCACCGGTACCGTTGGGGAAGATGCGGCTCCAGGCAATGGAGAGACGGATGCCGTTGATACCGAACTCCTCGCACAGCTCCAAGTCGACGGGGTACTGGTTGTAGAAGTCCGAAGCGGGATCGGGGGAAAAGCGCCCCTGGGCCTCCAGGAAGTCGTCCCAGGCAACCTTGCCCTTACCGTGAGTGCGGGTCTCGCCCTCAACCTGGTAGGCAGCGGTGGCGCCGCCAAAGACAAAGTCCTCGGGAAACTGCGCGGGCGGGTTGGTGACGCTAGCAGGGTTAACGGACATGATAATCCAATCGTCTAAATCGAAGGGCCAGCCGGTCTTGGATGGTCGGCTGGCCCTGGGCGTTACTTACTTCGAAAGCTGCTCGGAGACGAAGGCGAGAGATTTGTCGCCGTTCTGGGAGAGCTCGATGTACTGCTTGCCACGGCAGGCGACGCACTTGTTGCCCACGCGTTCGCAGTCCTTCTGCAGGTCGGCCAGGTAGCTGGCGGCCTGCGGGGCCAGGACGACCAGGTCAAAGTCGGGGAGCATGTCCACGTGGTTGCCATATGCCTCGGCAGCGGTCTCAAGATTGATGCCGCGCTCCTTGGCAGCCTTGGCCAGTGCGTTGGCGAGCAGGCCCGAGGTTCCGCCGCCCTGGCAGAGCACGAGTACGCGCTTGCCGTTAAGGTCGCTGGCGGTCGTTGCCTCGGCAGCGGGTGCTGCGGAAGCGGCGGGGGAGTCGGCCTTCACGGCCTCGGCAGCAGCGCCGGCGGCAACGCTCTTGGCGTCAGCCTTGCCCTGGAAGGCATCGTTGAGCTTGGCGGCCTTCTCGGCGTTCTTGGCGGCGAGCTCCTCCTGGGAGATCTCGGCCTCCTCGGCGCACTTCTGGGCGTCATAGGCACGGAAGAACGGGTAGTACAGAACGAAGTCGACGACCAGGATAAGGGCGAGCATCACAAAGGCGAGCGGCTGGAAGCCCAGACCCATGATGGTGCCGATGGGGCCGGGGACGGTCCAAGGCAGGGTGTACATAAAGCCGTTCATGCCCAAGAAGTCGATAAAGATCTTGAGGATCCAGATGTTGGCGATCGGGGCAAAGACAAACGGGACAAAGAAGACGGGGTTGAGCACGATGGGTGCGGCGGGGCGCGGCGAACAGCAGCGGCTCGTTGACGGCAAAGCACACGGGGACGATGGCGGCCTTACCGACGGCGCGCATCTCCTGAGATTTGGCCAGGAAGCAGAACATAAAGACCAGGACGAGCGTGGCGCCGGTGCCGCCCATGCAGACGACGAAGTACTGGGCACCCTGGGTCAGGACAGCGGAAGCGTGCTGGCCAGCTTGGAACGCAGCCAGGTTGTCGGTCATGTTGGCAACGAGGGCGGCGGCGATGGCGGGCTCGACGATCGAGGGGCCGTGGACGCCCACGAACCAGAACAGGCTCATGGCGCCGTAGATCACAGCGAGGCCGATGTAGCCGTCGGCAGCGGTGAACAGGGGCTGGAACACCTGGATGACGCCCTGGGCAAAGCAGATGCCAAAAGCAGCGCGGAAGACGATGTCAAAGACCCAAAAGACGGTGATGCAGACGGAGAAGGGGATGATGTCCTTAAAGGTCTGCGAGATGTTGGGCGGAACTTGCTCGGGCATCTTGACGGTGATGTTGCGCTTGATAAAGAACTTGTAGATGACGCCGGTCACAAACGCAGCGATAAAGGCGGTCAGCAGGCCTTTGGAACCAAGGTAGGTGGTGTTGAAGCCGCTGGCAGCGTCCGTGGCGATCGTGTCGCTCGAAAGGAGCAAGAAGCCGATGATGGCCGCGCACATGCACGAGATGAAGTTGATCTGGTTGTTCTTGGGTAGATCGCGGTTCTGAGCGTCGGCGAAGTGCTTGGCTGTGGTGGCAGCGCAGGCGATGGCCAGGATGCCCATGGAGTAGTTGTAGCACTTCCACAGGGCGTTGTTGATGTCATCGGGCCAGTAGAAACCCCAGATGTTGGGGACCGAGGCTACGAGGCAGAAGATGGACGAGAAGATGATGATGGGGATGACGGAGATAAAGCCGTCGCGGATCGCCTTGAGGTACTTGTTGCGGGCGATCGCGTTGAAAAAGGGCTGGCCCTTTTCGATGATGGCGATGAGTTGCTCCATGCAATGCTCCTAAGAGTCGGTGGGTTAGCAACGATGGTAGCTTTTGACGTTCGGTTGCCAAAATGTTGACGTTGCCATTTTGTGACACAAAAAAAGACGCGAACCGGTGGTTCCTGTGCCTGCGAACCGTCGATTCCTTATGCGTAAACGTTTGAGCCGCCCGGTGGCTCTGTATTTGCGCAATGGCAACGTTAACATTTGGTCGACAAAAGCCGTTCGGGGAAGCAAAAATGTCGGTGAACGGTAGGTTTTGGGTGGTGAGCGTATGGTGGGGGAGGCGTTGGATATACTTGAAGGCGTTAAAAATGACTGCGCAAGGTGCCACCAATGGCATCGTTGACATAGAAAGATCGACCTATGGCCGCTGTTAAAAAATCGGTATCCGTCAAAGACGTAGCGCGCCTCGCGGGCGTCTCGGAGCAGACGGTCTCGCGCACCGTGCACGATTCGCCCAGCGTGCGCCCCGAGACCAAGGAACGCGTGCGTGCCGCCATGCGCGAGCTGGGGTATCGCCCCAATTTTGCCGGTCGATCGCTGCGCCGCGGCAAGTTTAAGACCGTCGGCGTCGCCATGTTCAACATTACCGGTACTGGCAACCTCGACCGTATGGAGGGCTTTGCCGCCGCCGCCGATAAGCACGGCTATGCCATCACCCTCACTAAAGTAGACGGGAATCCGTATACCCTCGAGAGCGCATCGTCACGCATGAGCGCACTGCCAGTGGACGGTATGGTTGTGATCATGAATCGCATGCCGGCGGATTTTGGCACTTTCGAGCCGCTGCCCGGCATGCAGACGGTGCTCGTTACGATGTTGGAGCACCCGCTCTGTTCAACGGTCGATAACGACCAGTTCGATTGCTCGCGCCAGGTGGTCGAGTACTTGCTGGAGCGGGGGCACAAGACCGTGCATTTTGTCTCGTGTCCCGAGCGCTCGCTTTCGGGCATGCGGCGCGAGGAAGGCTGGCGCGAGACATTGCGCGCGCATGGCATTGAGCCACCGCGACTTATCCGTGGCGATTGGACGGCGCAGAGCGGATATGCCGCAGGTCAGGCCCTGGCGGATGATCCGACCTGTACTGCCATCTATGCCTCCAACGACGCCATGGCCTACGGCTGCATTCGCGGACTCGAGTCGCGCGGAAAGCGCGTGCCCGAGGACGTGAGCGTGGCGGGTGTTGACGACAGCCTGGGCGATATCGTGCCCGATTGTCGCCTGACTACGGTGCGCTTTGACAACAAGCGCGTCGGCATGTGGGCGGTCGACAAGATTGCCGGCGCCGAGGGCGTTGCACCCGGTGTGGAGCACATGCTGTTTCCGGGCGTGCTCGTCGAGGGCGATACGGTGCGCGATGTACGCTAGGGCGCAGGTCTGTTTGGGTTGCCGCTAATTGTGTTCGATATTGTTCAGATTGGTTTAAAAACCGTTCACAGGCGAAAAGTGACCGTTCATAGCTCGAAATTACGTTTTGCGCTGTTCTTTTTTGTTTGAATGTTATTGTTTCTGTCATACACAACGCAGCGCGTATGCCCGGACGCGATGCTCTCCATTGGTTCATATGTGAAAGGAACGCAACATGGCAACCAAAGAAGAAATCTCGATGGTTGGATTCGAGATTGTCGCATACGCAGGTGACGCCCAGACCGATCTGCTTGCAGCGCTCGATGCTGCTCGCGAGGGTGACTTTGAGAAGGCCGAGCAGCTGCACAAGGATGCCAGCGATGCGCTCATCGGTGCCCACGACACGCAGACCAAGCTGCTTTCGCAGGAGGCCGGCGGCGGCGAGATGGAGATGACCTTCATCATGGCTCACGCTCAGGACACTCTCATGACCACCATGATCCTGGAGAAGCAGGCCCGCTTTACCATCGATGCCTACAAGCGCATCGCCGAGCTCGAGGCCAAGCTCGCCTAACGAGCCCGCACAACCAAGTCCCCTTCCAAAAGCCCTGCCGCTACCCGCGACAGGGCTTTTTCTGTCCTCCTCCAAGTTGCGGTGAAATAGGGACTGAATAGGGGCTGGCGGGCGCAAAACAATCCCTATTCCACCGCAACTCATCCCGAGATAGTCATTGGGGACAGTCTTGATGCGCTCCGTTCGTCCTCCCGTTCGATTTTTGCTCGGTGGGTATACTTCCTTTCGCATTAAACGCCGGAATGAGGAGGTATCCAAATGCCGGATAACGGGTCAATACAAAAAAGAGACGCGCACGAGATGGCTTATGGGCGTCCTGTCCAGATAACCGAGCATACGACGGTAACCGAGCTGCAGCCCAGCCTGTCCGATGTCGTGTGCGCAAACAAAAAGCTGCAGATTGGCTTTATCGTTGCGCTCGTGGT
>CABRZJ010000040.1:0-14946 GCA_902475425.1 uncultured Collinsella sp. | reverse complement strand
GCACCTCGAGCGCGCTCTTAGCGTCGCCGCCCACGGCACCCAGCACGGCCGCGGCTTCAATACCGTGCATACCGCCCGAGTTGGGCACGGTCACGCTCTTAACGTTCTTGATGATGTTGCCCGAGCAGGCAACGTCCATATGATCGGGTTCGCAACCGAGCGTCTGGCTCGCCAACGCCGCTGCATAGGCAACGGCAATAGGCTCGGTGCAGCCGAGCGCACAGACAAGCTCGCGGTTCAAAACATCGCAAAACGCGGCATCACGAAGGGAATCGGTAGGCATAGGTATCTCCTGCTTGCATAACGGGCTGGACTCTCAAAAAAGTTAGCTCCTTTATTTGATAACAATGCATCAAAAACCGCAACCACGGTTCCGGCGGACGGCGCTCAAGCACAAACTGGCGGCATTCATTCATGAAAAGCAGGTCTTGTTGCATGCTAAAGCGTTTGACCAAAAAACGCCCGAGCGTTTACACAAAAGTCGCGCTATCATGCAGTCGAACGCGGTAAAACCTTTAGCAATTCCGCCGCACGGACCAGAGAGGAACCACTCATGAAGATCGGTATCGGTAACGACCACGCCGCCGTCGAGCTCAAGAACATCATTTCCGAGCACCTGAAGGAGCGCGGCTGCGAGGTCGTGAACTTTGGAACCGACACCTCCGAGAGCTTTGATTACCCCATCGCCGGCTACAAGGTGGGCAAGGCCGTGGCCAACGGTGACGTCGACCTGGGTATCTTGATCTGCGGTACCGGCGTCGGGATTAGCCTGGCTGCCAACAAGGTCGAGGGCGTACGCGCCGTCGTGTGCTCTGAGCCCTTCAGCGCCAAGCTCTCCCGTATGCACAACAACACCAACGTGCTGGCCTTTGGCGCCCGCGTCGTGGGCTCCGAGCTCGCCAAGATGATTGTCGACGAATGGCTCGACGCCGAGTTTGAGGGCGGCCGCCACGAGCGTCGCGTCAATCTCCTCAACGAGATCGATCACACGCGCGGCCTCAAGGTCGTCGACGAGGCCTAAACCACTCAGTGCCACAAGCTAACAGCAGGGGCCCGCTCGGAACTCATGACCGAGCGGACCCCTTCATAGATTTTGGAATAAAAGGGCGCCGCGGATGGAGTTCCGCGGCGCCCAAGCCACACGCTAACAGCTTTAAGGAGTCAAAGCTGGTTTAGCCAAAGAAGCGCTTGATCTCAATCTCGGCGTTCTCCAGGCAGTCGGAGCCGTGGATCACGTTGGCGTTGACATCGACGGCAAAGTCGCCGCGGATGGTACCAGGAGCAGCGTCAAGCGGATTAGTAGCGCCCATGAGGGTGCGCATCTTAGCAACAGCGGAGAGACCGGAAACGACCATCTTGACGACCGGACCGCTCGTCATAAAGTCGCAGAGACCGCCAAAGAAGGGCTTGTCGGCCAGATGGGCGTAGTGCTCCTCGACGGTAGCGCGCTCGAGCGTGGTCATCTCCATGCGCTCGATAACAAGGCCGCTGCGCTCAATGCGAGCAACGATCTCGCCGATCTTGCGGTCGCGCACGGCGTCGGGCTTAATCATGATGAAGGTCTTCTCGATAGCCATAAAAGTAGCCTTTCAAGTAGGTTCGCGCGTGCCCAAGTCCCATTCCGGCACCCGCCTGGACTGCATCGTAACAGAGTTTTAGCTGCAGTTAAACAAAAAGCTGTTTATTGAAACGTTGCAATTTATTAAAGCGCTCCATATGTGTCACTTCTGTTTCGAAGCCCGATTAGAGTACCATCCGACCGCCCATCAACCGCGCCGAACAGAGCAGGCGGTCGGTTGCCGCCCGCGAACGTATCCCCTTCACAACCTGCCCAAAGGTCCTACAGAAGTTCTCGACAAGCCCCTCCCCCATAGCAACAAAATACGGGCTCCCACATCAGCAGGCGCCCGTAAAGCGAAAACGATTTATCAATACATGGCCAAAACGGCTTCAGCCAAACCTCTACTTTGCCCCGTGACCCATCTCGACGACCTTGGTCAGCGATCCAAACACGCCCTCGTCAGCCACGAGCTGTGCCTCGGCACGCTGCAACTGCACGGCAACGGCGGCAGGAGCGGTGCCGCCCTCGGTCGTGCGCGCGGCGACAATCGACGGGATATCGAGCGCCTCGGTAATGTCGCGCTCAAAGAGCGGGCTTGCCTCCTGGAACACCTCAAACGGCAGGTCCTCAAGATTGCAGCCGCGCTTCTCGCACATCAGGACCAGATGGCCCACCACGGCATGTGCCTCGCGGAACGGCAGGCCACGCTTGGCCAGGTAATCGGCAACATCGGTGGCGGCAAGGTGCCCCACGCCGCACTCGCGCGCCATGGCATCCTCGTTGACGGTCCAAGTCGAAATCATTCCGGCCATAACGGACAGGCACTGCATGAGCGTATGGGCGGTATCGAGCGCGCCCTCCTTGTCCTCCTGCAAGTCCTTGTTATAAGCAAGCGGCAGGCCCTTCATGGTTACCAGCAGCTGCACCAGGTTGCCGTACACGCGACCGCTCTTGCCGCGGATAAGCTCGGCAAAGTCGGGGTTCTTCTTCTGCGGCATGATGGACGAGCCAGTGGAGTACGAGTCGGAAAGCGTGATAAAGCCAAATTCGGAGCTCGACCACAGTACGATCTCCTCGGAAAGACGCGACAGGTGCATCGCCATGACGGATCCGGCGTAATGCAGATCGAGCAGAAAATCACGGTCGGAAACGGCATCGAGCGAGTTGGGGATCACGCCCGCAAAGCCAAGTTCGGCAGCCGTCATCTGGCGATCGAGCGGATAGCTCGTACCGGCAAGCGCAGCGGCACCCAGCGGGCAGTTGTCGGCAGCATCAAAGGCGGCCTTCAAACGCGTAAAGTCGCGCGCGAACATCCAGGAATACGCCAGCAGGTGATGCGACAGCAGCACGGGCTGAGCATGTTGCATGTGCGTGTAGCCCGGCAGAATCACCTTGTCGTACTTCTTGGCCGCATCCACCAGCACATGGCGCAGCTCAAGATTGGCCTCCATGAGCTCCTTGGCCAGCGCCTTGACGCCCAGGCGCGTATCGGTCGCCACCTGGTCGTTGCGCGAACGCCCAGTATGCAAGCGCTTGCCAGCCTCGCCGATGCGACGCGTCAGCTCGCTCTCGATGGACATATGAATGTCCTCATCGTTGATGTCGAAGGTAAAGTTGCCGGCATCGATATCCTGTTCGATTCCGGTCAGGCCCTTGGCAATCGCCTGCTCGTCCTCGGCACTGATGATGCCCTGGGCGGCCAACATCTTGGCATGCGCCTTAGAGCCGGCGATATCCTGCTTATAGAGATGTTTGTCGACCGGCAGCGACGCGCCAAACTCCTGCGTGACCTCGGCCACGCCCGCCTCAAAACGACCGCCCCAAAGAGCCATGGAACCGTCTCCTTTCTCCAAATACCAAAACAAGCGTCCAAAGCAATGTGCCCTGTCGCTAAAGCGATTTATCAACCGCTAGTTTTACACACTCCCTGCCGCGCGCGGGGCCATGTGGCTAATTTGCAAAGAAGTGACGCACCATGCACTTGGCGCCCAACGTCTCCCTCCGGATGTTGCCCTGCGAACCATCGATCCAGGCCTTCAGGCTCATAGGAACGTCCTCGACCCTTACAGCATCGAACTCGGGCGCGAGGGCAAGCAAAGCATGCGCGATAGCATTGAACATAATGGATACTCCTCATATATATAGGCACAGAGCCGCCAAATTGATAGAAGGAGCCCCGCCGGACAACCCCGGCGGGGCTCGGACTCAGCCGCAGACGCGGCATCATATATGCGGGCGGAACGTAGGGGCCACCGATGTTAAGAAGTGTCAGCAAGCATAACGAAAGGTAGGGACCCCGTGCGCCCGTTATGTATCACGCGGATGGGCCGCGCGGATACCAAGGGAAGGAGGCGCTAGGCCTGGGCAGCAGCAGAGCTGGGGCCCTGGACCTTTGCCCACGTCTTGAGCGACAGCGTATCGATCTCGATAAAGCCGGCGCTGGCCTTCTCGTCAAACGTGGTGTCGCGGTCGTAGGTAGCCAGGCCGTAGTCGTAGAGGCTGAAGGGACTCTTGCGGCCGACGACATGGCAGTTGCCCTTAAAGAACTTCAGACGGACAGTGCCGGTCACGAACTTCTGGGTATCGGCCATAAAGGCGTCGAGCGCGTTCTTGAGCGGGCTGTACCACTGGCCGTTGTACACGGCGGTGGCCCAATCCTGCTCGAGCTTGATCTTGGTCTTGAGCAGGTCGCCCTCGACGCAGATGTCCTCAAGCGCCTTGTGGGCGGTGATGAGCGTCAGGGCGCCGGGAACCTCATAGCACTCGCGGCTCTTGAGGCCCACCAGACGATCCTCGACCAGGTCAAGACGGCCAAAGCCGTTGTCGCCCGAAATCTTGTTGAGGGCGATGACGATCTCGGAGAGCTTCATCTTCTTGCCGTCGACGGCGACAGGCTTGCCGGCCTCAAACTCGATCTCGGTATAGGTCGGGGTGTCAGGCGTGTCCTCGGGGTTCTTGGTCATAACCCAAGCGTCATCGAGCGGCTCATTCCAAGGGTCCTCCAGGTGACCGCACTCGATGGCGCGACCCCACAGGTTGTCGTCGATGGAGTAGGGGTTGTCGTTGGCACCCTCGGGAACCGGCACGTTGTGGGCGTGGGCATAGGCGACCTCGTCGGGACGGCACTTCAGGTCCCACTCGCGAACCGGGGCGATAACCTTGAGCTCGGGGTCGAGGGCCTTGACGGCGGCCTCAAAACGGACCTGATCGTTACCTTTGCCAGTGCAGCCGTGGGCGACGTAGGTCGCGCCAAACTCGTGGGCGACCTCAACAAGCTTCTTGGCAAGCAGCGGGCGAGACAGGGCGGAGAGCAGCGGATACTTATTCTCGTACATGGAGTTTGCGGCGATGGCTTTGGTCAGGAACTCATCGGAGAACTCGTCGCGCAGGTCGAGCACCTGGCAATCGAGAACGCCCAGGTCGAGCGCCTTCTGCTTCTTGGCATCCAGTCCGGTCTCTTCCTGGCCCACGTTGCCGCAGACGCAAACGACATCGAGATTCTTCTCGTCCTGGAGCCACTTGACACATACGGATGTATCAAGACCACCGGAATATGCGAGAACGACTTTTTCCTTGCTCATGGCTGTTTCCTTTCGCCCTTGGTAGCTAGTTAGAACATCGGTCAGTTGCAAGTCATTTCAAGGTCATATACCGTGCAATATCAGGTTAAATTGCAAAAATCAGCACATACATGCCCTAGAAACATGCAGCAATGTCGTGCTAAAACCCAACGACCTCAAAATGACTCTGTTGAGGCAATTCGCCCCATGCGGACAGAGACGATTGTTATCGTCGTCGGGAAATTGCGCGCTGGCGTCGGATGGCATTGTCTGCAGTGGTGATGATCTTTACGAACTGCATCTGCCTCTCCTTTCACGTATCGCCGGGCGCAATTCAAATATCGTAAACGGTACCTTTTACTCGGTAAGCGGTTGTTTTTCCGTCTCCGTTTTCGATGGTCGCTATATTACGCTAAAGTGCCCGCAGCACAAGCGACAAATTCAAATTTCTGAAAAGTTTTTTCATTACTTTGTGAAGCGTGGTGCAAATACGCACCATTCCTGCGAAAATACGCTCGACTACTAGTTGATGGTTATAACGTCTGAAACAATCTCGAAACGAAAGGCGCATTTTTATGCAAACTTACGAATCGGACGCCAACATCGGCAACATTAAGATTCTCGCCGTCGATATGGACAAGACGCTGCTGACCGACGAGCGTGTGCTGCCCCAGGGTCTTGATGAGCGCCTGGACAAGCTCGCCGACGCCGGCATCGTATTCTGCCCCGCCAGCGGACGTCCCGCCCCCAAGCTCGAGGAGATGTTCGAGGGCATCAAGAACCGCCTCGCCTTTTGTCCCGACAACGGAGCTTGCGTGATCTATCGCGGCAGCTATATCTATAAAAGCAATATTGACGTGGAGCTGTATCAGCAGGTGCTTGCCCGTGCCTCGGAGGACTCGCGCGCCGTTCCCGTACTGTGCTGCTACGACGAGTTCTATGTGCTCGCCCGCGACCACCAGTATCACGACGAGATCAGCGTCTACTACAACACGATCAACTACGTCGACAGCTTTGAGGGCATTGATCTCGAGTCCAACAAGATCTCGATCTTCTTCCCTGCCTACGATGCCGAGCCCGCGTTCCGCGAGACCTATAACCCCGCGTTCTCCGACCAGCTCTATGTCACCAATGCCGGTCGCGAGTGGATCGACTTTATGAACCTAGGCGTCGACAAGGGCGCCGGCGTGGCGCATCTGTGCGAGCAACTGGGCATCGACATCGCCGATGCCGCCGCCGTGGGCGACACCTACAACGATATCCCCATGCTGGAGCGCGTCGGTCACAGCTTTATCGTGGACAATGCCGAGGAGCACATGAACGCGCACGCCAAGTGGCGCATTCCGAGCAACAACGACGGGGGCGTACTGACGCTCATCGACGCCATCTTGGCGGCTCGTTAACGTGGCTCGTTGGGCCTGGCCGGGCGGCACGGGTTAACTTTTCGCTCGGTCAGGTCCTGCGCAAGACGAAAGCCACATTAAGTGGCTTTCTTTGCGTGCGGAATCTACGAAAAGTTAACCCGTGCCGCCCGGCCAGGCCCTAGGTTTACTTACCTGCCGCCAAGATGGCGTCTTGAGTGTCTAGATACTTAGGCTGAATTTAATTGAACGAAGGACGCTCCTTGTTGATGAGGGGCGTCCTTCTGGTTTTGCATTACTTTGGAATTGTGGTCGTGCCCTTACTTGGCGTCTGCCCAGGTCACTCCAGTCGAAGCTTCGGCGATTAGGGGGACACGGAGGTCCACTACGTGTTCCATGACGTCGCGGACCATGGCGGTGAGGCGCTCGACTTCGTCGACGGGGCACTCAAAGTCGAGTTCGTCGTGGACTTGTAGGATCATGTGGGCGGCAAAGCCCTCTTCTTCCAGGCGGCGGCTTACGCGGGCCATGGCGATCTTGATGATGTCAGCGGCGGTGCCCTGCATGGGGTGGTTCATGGCCGTGCGCTCACCAAAGCCGCGGAGCTGTGGGTTTTTGGCCTTGAGCTCGGGAATATGGCGTCTGCGGCCATACATGGTCTCGGCATAGCCCGTCTGCTTGGCTCGCGCCACCACATTGTCGAGGAACGTGCGCACGCCCGGGTAGGCCTCGTAGTAGCGGTCGATCATGTCGCGCGCCTCGGCCATCGAGATATGCAGCGACTGCGACAGGCCGTAGGCCTGCTGGCCATACACGATGCCAAAGTTCACGGCCTTGGCGCGACTGCGCAGGTCGGGCGTTACCTCGGACACCGGCACACCGAACACGCGCGCCGCCGTCTCGGCATGGAAGTCCTCGCCCTCGTTAAAGGCGCGCACCAAGTGCTCGTCACCTGAGAGATGCGCCAGCAGACGCAGCTCGATCTGCGAGTAGTCCACCGCCAAAAAGACGCTTCCCTCGCCTGCCGAAAACGCCGTCTTGACGGTACGACCCAGCTCCGAGCGCGTCGGGATGTTCTGCAGGTTCGGGTCGCTCGAGGACAGACGCCCCGTTGCCGTGATGGTCTGGTTGTACGTAGTGTGTACGCGACCGTCACCACGGCGTAGCGGGCCCAGCGTGTCCAGATAGGTGGACTTGATCTTAGACTTCTCACGCCAGTCCAAGATCAGACGCACGATTTCGTGGTCACGCGCAAGGTCGCTCAGCACCTTGGCGTTGGTCGAATAATAGCCGCGCTTAGTCTTCTTGAGGCCCTTGGTCGGAAGCCCCATCACATCAAAGAGCACGTGCGACAGCTGCATGGGACTGCCAATATTAAAGGTCTCGTCACCCGCCAGGTCGCGAATACTGCGCTCAACCTCGGTAATCTGGGTCGCCAGACCCTCGGACAGACTGTGCAGACGGTCGGGGTCCACGAGCATGCCCGCGCGCTCCATCTTGGCAAGTACCGGAACGAGCGGCATCTCGATGCCATCGAACACGTTGGCGGCATTCTCACGGGCCATGCACTCGCGCAACGGTGCCACGAGCGCCAGCGTCAGAGCCGCAGTACGGGCGGCAGGCGCCGGAGCGTCCTCACCGGCACCCTCTGCGCCGCGCGCCGCAGGCAGCGCCATCTGCAGATACGTATCGGCAAGATATGCCTCATCGAACTCGGAGCGATCGGAATCCAGCAGATAGGCAGCGACCACGGTATCGAAGATACGCGTGGAATCGGTAGCGAGCGGATCCATGAGCTCGGGCTCAGAAGAATCGACGGGCGAAAGCTCGTGCAACAGCGCCTTCATATCCGGGCTCGCCACGCGACCCTCCATAAACAGACGCGCGAGCACGCCGGCAATCACGCCGTGAACGAAGTTGAAGCCCTCAACCTCAGCCGCCGCACAGCTGTCGCCCTCCTCGAGCGCGAACAGGCCCTTGGACGTCGCCAACCACAGCGTGCGCGTCAGTCCAAAGAGCGCGCCCTCTTCCTTGTCGTCGTCCACCACGGCGGCGACCCACTCGCCGGCATCAATCGCGCGGGAGACCTCAGCCGCAACGGCACCAAGCGCGTCGGCATCGCCGGCGGCTGCGCGAACCATAGCAGGTATCTCAACCACACTGGAGGCAGCAGCAGCCCCGCCCTCGCCGCCGACCAGCGCCAAGAAACGGTTCTGCATGGCGGTGATACCAAGTGTGCCCAGCGCCGCGGACACTTCGTCGGCAGAAAACGCCGGGAAGGACGTTTCGTCAAAGTCGAGCTCGACGGGCGCATCGGTGCGAATGGTTGCGACCTTGCGGCTCAGCAGCGCATCGTCGATGTGCGCACGCAGGTTCTCGCCCATCTTGCCCTTGACCTCGTCGGCATGCGCGATGACCTCGTCCAAGCTGCCGTACTGTGCGATGAGCGCGCTCGCCTTTTTGGGGCCGATGCCCGGTACGCCGGGAATGTTGTCCGACGTATCGCCCTTTAGACCGTAAAAATCGGGCACGAGCGCCGGCGTAATGCCGTGATACAGGTCGTCCACGCTCTCGGGCGTCATGATCGCCACGTCGGACAGGCCCTTGCGGGTCGAGACCACGTTGACGTGCTCGGTCACGAGTTGATACATGTCGCGGTCGCCGGTCACCAGCAGCATGTCGCAGCCGGCCTCTTCACCCAGGCGCGCCATGGTTCCCAGGATATCGTCGCCTTCCCAGCCCTCGGACTGCAGAATCGGCACGTTGAGCGCGGTGAGCAGCTCCTTGATCATCGGAAACTGCGCATGCAGATCGGGGTCCATGGGCGGGCGTTGCGCCTTATACTGCGGCAGCATCTCCATGCGCACGCGCGGTTTGCCCTTGTCAAACGCCACGACCACACCGTCGGGGTTAAAGGCATCGATCATCTTGAGAAACATGTTCAGAAAGCCGAAGATCGCGTTGGTGGGGCGGCCGTCCGGCGCATTCATGGTGGGCGGCACGGCGTGGAAGGCGCGGTGCATGAGCGAGTTGCCGTCGATAACGGCAAAGGTGCGGCGCTTGTCAGACATATTGAATACCTCGCTTTGGGCTGGGCACGGTTTGCTCACACCAGTTTACACGCTCCCCGCCCCGCGACCACTGCACATCAAGCTCCCCTGCCGCCGCGAGCCCGCGCGTGATACGATGGCTCACGGTACATCAACCAGCACGATCAATCCGAAAGGAGCCTGCGTCATGGAGCGTCCCTGCGCATGGAAAAAGTACACGCCACAGCAAGTCGAGGAGCTCGAGGAGCTTTGCCGCGGCTATAAGCAGTTTTTGAGCGAGAACAAGACCGAGCGCCTGTGCGTCAAGACCGGTATCAAGATGGCCGAGGAGGCGGGCTACGTCAACCTGGAGACCGTGATCGCCGAGGGCCGCGAGCTCAAGGCAGGCGACAAGGTGTACGCCGCCAACCACGGCAAGGACCTTATGCTCGTCAACCTGGGCACCGCCCCGCTCGAGCAGGGCTTTAACATCCTGGGCGCCCACGTGGACTCGCCGCGCCTGGACCTTAAGCAGAATCCCGCCTTCGAGGCCGGCGACATGGCCTACCTCGACACGCACTACTACGGCGGCGTCAAGAGCTACCACTGGGTAGCCTCCCCGCTCGCACTCGTGGGCGTCATCTGCAAAAAGGACGGTACCACCGTCGACATCAATATCGGCGACAAGGCGGGCGACCCGGTCTTTACCATCTCCGACCTGCTGATCCACCTCTCGAGCGAGCAGATGTCCAAGCCTGCCAAGGACGCCGTCGATGCCGAGATCCTCGACGTGATCGTGGGCGGTCGTCCCGTCAAGTTCGATGGGGACGACAAGGACGCCCCCAAGGAGCCCGTCAAGCAGATGTTCCTGGATATCCTCAAGGAGCAGTACGACGTCGAGGAGGAGGACTTCCTCTCCGCCGAGATCGAGGTCGTGCCCGCCGGCCCCGCCCGCGACATGGGCCTCGACCGCTCCATGATTTTGGGCTATGGCCACGACGATCGCGTCTGCGCCTACCCCTCCATGCTCGCCCAGATCGACGTCGCCAACGTGGAGCGCACGAGCATCACGCTCATCGTCGACAAGGAGGAGATCGGCTCCGTGGGTGCCACCGGTATGACGAGCCGCTTCTTCGAGAACACCGTCGCCGAGATCATGACGCTCGCCGGCGAGGATAGCCCGCTGGCCCTGCGCCGCGCACTCGCCCGCAGCCGCATGCTCTCCTCCGACGTGTCCGCCGGCTTCGACCCGGGCTATGCCGGCAAGTTCGAGACCAAGAACGCGGCCTTTATGGGTCGCGGCCTGTGCTTTAACAAGTACACGGGCAGCCGCGGCAAGGGCGGCTCCAACGACGCCGATGCCGAGTACGTGGCCCTCGTCCGCGACATCATGGACGAGGCCGGCGTGGACTTCCAGACCTGTGAGCTCGGTCGCGTCAACGCGGGCGGCGGCGGCACCATTGCCTACATCATGGCCAAGTATGGCATGAACGTCATCGACTCCGGCGTTGCCGTCCTGTCCATGCACGCCCTGTGGGAGGTCGCCAACAAGGCCGATATCTACGAGGCCTATCGCGGGTACAAAGCCTTCCTCGAGCGCGCCTAACCAACCCCACCCATAACTTGCGGTGGAATACGGATTGATTTGGCCTTTCAATGGCACAAACAGACCGTATTCCACCGCAACTTTTTTAGCGAGAGAACGGTTCCATGTTGCAGGTCATCATTTCGCCCGCCAAGCAAATGCGCGCGGCCCAAGATGCTTTTGAAGTCCTGGGCATTCCACCCTTTGTGCGCGAGACAGCTCGCCTCCACCGCGCACTGCTAGATATCGAGCGGAATGAAGGCAGCGGCGGCCTGCAGGCGCTATGGAACGTGAGCGACAAACTGCTGGGGCCTTGCCTCAACACCCTGCATGAGTTCAGGCCCATCCTGAAAAACGGCGATCTCGACAATCCCGCACTCGCCCGTCACCTCTCCCCCGCCGTCATGTCCTATCACGGCATCCAATACCAAAGCATGGCGCCCGAGGTCATGGATGCCGCGCAGCTCGACTGGCTGCAAAACCATCTCTGGATCCTCTCGGGCCTTTACGGATGCGTACGCCCCTTCCATGCCGTTGAACCGTATCGGCTGGAGATGGGCGCGAAGCTTGCCGTCGACGGTGCCCGAGACCTCTACGCGTTTTGGGGCGACAAGCTCGCACGGGCTATCGCTCCGGCAGGCTCCAACGCTACGATCGTCAACCTCGCCAGCGCGGAATACGCCAAAGCCGTTCTGCCCCGCCTCACCACCGACGTCACGGTCGTCACATGTCTCTTTGGCGAAGGTGTCCGCAACGGCAAGCCCATCCAGCGCTCGACCGCCAGCAAAAAGGCGCGCGGCTCCATGGTGCGCTGGATGGCAGAAAACAAGCTCGAGGACGTAAGCGAGCTCACCGCGTTCGACGTTGGTTATCGTCACTTTCCCGAGCTTTCTAATAAAGACACTTTGGTCTTCCTGAACGAACAGGCCTTGTAGGACCACCGCTACTTTTGAGCGTGCTGACTAGGCACGGCGTCTATCCCGCCAAGCCGTCGGCTTTGGCGATCTCGCTCGTAGAGCCATCTTGGTAGGTAACCTTAACGTGCTCTACCTCGGTCACCTTGACACCCGCCGGGGGCTCCAGACGCCATTCCGTCAGGGCGATATCCATGGTCGCGGGCACATCTCCTTGATCTTTGAGCTTCACCGTGAGCGTTTTGAGCGCCGCGTCAAACGTCACGCGTTCGATTTCTTCGCCTGGAATGGACCCACCACTCAGCTGCAACTGCACAAACTCATCGCGCGGGTACCAATAATCGCCCGGAATGGCGAGCGTATTGGCATTACCGCCAGTACTCCTCACCGCCATAATCGCTAGGCTATCGTCGGCCTCAAACTCCCATGCAGCGCCGCCGCGACCACCAAACGTCCAGATACAAAAGGCAATCACCAGCACGGCAAGCACCGCAAAACCAATCGCGACAAGACCATGGTGCGCACGGCTTTCCTCGGCCGATACATCCCATTGCGTCTCTCGATATAGATGCTTGTCTTCCATGTTCGCCTCCCCACAGGCACGCTCGTTGGCCCAATCGTACCCATTCAGGCTATACTTGAGCCCATTACATAAACGGGGAGCTTGCAGGACAAGACGGCAGGCTGAGATTGGGCGCGCCCGCCCTGACCCGCAAACCTGATATGGGTAATGCCAACGAAGGGAGCCGTGCCAATGAGCACACAGACCGAGCCCAAGCTCGTCACGCAAATCGACTTCGCCCGTGCCGGGCAGATCACGCCGCAGATGAAGGAAGTCGCCGAGCGCGAGCATCGCGACCCCGAGTACATCCGCGAGCGCGTGGCCGACGGCCGCATCGCCATTCCCGCCAACATCGTGCATATCAAAAAGGGCATGCGCGCCTTTGGTGTCGGCGAGGGCCTTTCCACCAAGGTCAACGTGAACTTGGGCATCTCGGGCGACAAGGCCGATGCCACCGAGGAATGGAAGAAGGTCAAGATCGCCGAGGACTTTGGCGCCGACGCCATCATGGACCTCTCCAACTCGGGCAAGACGCGCCAGTTCCGCCAACAGCTCATCGACGAGACGCCGCTCATGGTAGGCACCGTCCCCATGTACGACGCCATCGGTTACATGGAGAAGCCGCTGGTCAAGCTCACCAAGGACGACCTGTTCGAGGTCGTGCGCGCGCACGCCGAGGACGGCGTGGACTTTATGACCATTCACTGCGGCATCAACAAGTCGGTCACCAAGACCTTTAAGGAGACCGGCCGCCTGATGAACATCGTGAGCCGCGGCGGCTCGCTGCTGTTTGGCTGGATGGAGGTCACCGGCAACGAAAACCCCTTCTACGAGTACTTTGACGAGCTGCTCGAAATCTGCCATGAGTACGACGTGACGATTTCGCTCGGCGACTCCTGCCGCCCGGGCTGCCTCTACGACTCCAACGACGCCACCGAGACCGCCGAGATGATTGAGCTCGGCAAGTTGTGCAAGCGCGCCTGGGCCGCCGGCGTCCAGGTTATGGTCGAGGGGCCGGGCCACATGGCGCTCGACGAGATCGCCGCCAATATGAAGCTGCAGAAGCGTCTGTGCCACAACGCCCCGTTCTATGTGCTCGGGCCGCTGGTGACCGATATCGGCGTGGGCTACGACCACATTACCGCCGCCATCGGCGGCGCCATCTCCGCAAGCTCCGGCGCCGACTTCCTGTGCTACGTGACGCCCGCCGAGCACCTGTGCCTGCCCAACGCCCAGGACGTGCTCGATGGCCTCATGGCAACCAAGATCGCCGCGCATGCCGCCGACATCGCCAAGAAGGTGCCACACGCCCGCGACATGGACGACAAGATGGGCCAGGCGCGCCGCAAGCTCGACTGGGACGCCATGTGGAAGTGCGCGCTCGACCCGGTTACGGGCAAGAAGCGCTACGAGGAATCCCCCGCCGCCACCGAGGGCACTTGCACCATGTGTGGCAAGATGTGCGCCGTCCGTACCGTCAACAAGGTGTTCGAAGGCACGACGATCGACCTCGGCATGGAGGATTAGCCTTTACAGGGCAATTGCCAGCAAGCCTTCTGCAACGCCCGTCAATTGTTGACTTGTGAACAATTGCTTACATTTGCGTAAAGATTGCATCGCCCGCCCGGGTTCGGCATACAGCCGGCCCGGGCATCTTTATAATGCGGGGTAAAAGACCCATTTGAATCCGTCCGGACAAGGGAGCGAACATGGATCGCAGTAAGGTACCCGCCGTTCTATCCATCGCGGGATCCGATTCCAGCGGTGGCGCCGGCATTCAGGCAGACATTAAGACCATCACGGCGCACCGTCTGTATGCCGAGACGGCCATCACCGCCATCACCGCACAAAACACGCTCGGCGTCACCGCCGTACAGAATATCTCCCCTGATATCGTCGCTGCGCAAATTGACGCCGTCTTTGACGATATTCGCCCGAGCGCCGTCAAGATCGGCATGGTCTCCTCTGCCGAGATTATCGAGGTTATCGCCGACCGCTTGAGTGCCTGGGACGCAACGAACGTGGTCGTAGACCCCGTTATGGTCGCCACTTCGGGCGCTCGCCTCATTGCCGAGGATGCCGCTGAGGCGCTCACGCGTCGCCTGTTCCCGCTAGCGACCGTCATCACGCCCAACATTCCCGAGGCCATGGCGCTGCTCGACTACGAGGTCGATTCCGAGCGCACACAGCAAAACGCTGCCATGCTCCTCACCCGTCGCTTTGGCTGCGCGTCCCTCGTTAAGGGTGGGCATTTTGTCAACGAAGCCAACGATGTGCTAGCAGAGCCCGCGCCGCTCGATAACGAGGGCAACCACCTGGGCGATCCGCTCACCACGTGGTTCCGCCACAAGCGCATCGAGACCGGCAACACGCA
>CABRZJ010000039.1:0-14960 GCA_902475425.1 uncultured Collinsella sp. | reverse complement strand
CTCCATCGTCGAAGGCGGCGCCCACGACGTAGTCGTCAAAGACTCCCAGCAGAGCGTTTCCTATCGATAAGGTAAGAGCTGCACATAAAGGTTGAGTATCAACCACGTTATTTAGATAAAGCGAGATGCCTGCAAGTCGCAGGCATCTCGCTTGTTGTATTTGCTATCATCAGTCAAGTTAACCTTAGGGTCGGTCGGCTTGGCTTTGTTCGCTACAAGTTCCGCACGCAAAGAAGAGCACTTAATGTGCTCTTCGTCTTGCGCAGGACTGTCCGCAGTAGCGAATAAAGCCAAGCCGACCGACCCCAGCTAAGATTAAAGGAGCTGATATGTGCGATTGCACAGATCATAAGGACGAGATCCCTGCCTACGACGCGCAGGCCATTGAGTCCCGGTGGATGAAGGCCTGGGAGGACTCCAACCTCTTTGCCGTCGACACCGACGACAGCAAGCCCAAAAAGTATGTGCTCGAGATGTTCCCGTATCCGTCGGGCGACCTGCACATGGGCCACGCGCGCAACTATACTATCGGCGATGCCATGGCCCGTCAGGCCCGCATGCGCGGCTTTGACGTGCTGCATCCCATCGGCTTTGACGCCTTTGGCCTGCCCGCCGAGAACGCCGCCATCAAGCACAATACGCAGGCTGCCGCCTGGACGTATAAGAACATGGATCAGGCGCTCGCCACGATGAAGCGTATGGGCTTCTCCTACGATCTGGATCGCATGGTCAAGACCTGCAGCCCCGACTACTACCGCTGGGGTCAGTGGATCTTTGAGAAGATGTGGGAAAAGGGCCTGGTCTACCGCAAGAAGAACCCGGTCAACTGGTGTCCCACCTGCAAGACCGTTCTGGCCAACGAGCAGGTGACCGAGGGTAAGTGCTGGCGCTGCGGCACCGAGCCCGAGAAGCGCGACCTTGAGCAGTGGTACTACAAGATCACCGAGTACTCTCAGGAGCTGCTCGACGATCTGGAGAAGCTCCCCGGCTGGCCCGAGCGCGTCAAGCAGATGCAGGCTAACTGGATCGGTCGCTCCGAGGGCGCCGAGGTCGACTTTACCCTTTGCGACCAGGATGGCGAGCCCATCGAGGGCGACGAGGGCAAGATCACCGTCTTCACCACGCGTGCCGATACGCTCTTTGGTGTTTCCTTCTTTGTCCTGGCTCCCGAGTACGCCGGCCTGCACGAGCTCGTCGAGGGTACGGAGTACGAGGAGGCCGTCACCAAGATTGTCGAGGACTCCAAGCATATCTCTGCCGTCGAGCGTGCCCAGGGCACCCTCGAGAAGCACGGTGCCTTCACGGGCCGCTATGTGGTAAACCCCGTCAACGGCGAGAAGGTCCCCGTGTGGGTTGCCGATTATGTCGTTGCCGACTACGGTACCGGTGCCGTCATGGCTGTTCCCTGCGGTGACCAGCGCGACTTTGAGTTCGCCCGCAAGTACGACCTGCCTATCGTGCCGATCATCCTGGACGATGACGACCGCGCTGCCGTCGAGGCCAGCGGCGAGACCATCGATACCTTCCATGCCGAGAACGTCGACTGGGATTGCGCCCACGCTGCCGAGGGCACGCTCGTCCAGTCTGGCAAGTATACCGGCATGCGCGGTGGCAAGCACTCCGAGGGCGAGGCTGCGATTGTGGCCGACCTCGAGGCCATGGGCTGCGGCCGTCGCAAGGTCGAGTTCCGTCTGCGCGACTGGCTCATTTCCCGTCAGCGTTATTGGGGCAATCCCATCCCGGCTATCCACTGCGAGCACTGCGGCATCGTGCCCGTGCCCGAGGACCAGCTGCCGGTGACGCTGCCCGAGAACCTGGACCTGGGCGCCGGCGAGACCCTCGCCGAGTGCAAGGAGTTCTACGAGACCACCTGCCCGGTCTGCGGTCGTCCGGCCAAGCGCGAGACCGATACCATGGACACCTTCACTTGCTCCAGCTGGTATTACCTGCGCTACACCGATCCGCACAACACCGAGCTGCCCTTCTCCCGTGAGGCCGCCGACCGTTGGATGCCCGTCGATAACTACATCGGCGGCATCGAGCACGCCATTTTGCACCTGCTCTACAGCCGTTTCTTTACCAAGGCGCTGCGCGACCTGGGCCTGCTGAGCGTGGACGAGCCCTTCACCAACCTGCTGTGCCAGGGCATGGTCAAGGACGAGAACGGCGACACCATGTCCAAGTCCAAGGGCAACGTCGTGCCCCCGAGCTCGGTCATCGAGCCCTACGGCGCCGACACCATGCGTCTGGCGATCCTGTTTATCGCCCCGCCCGAGAAGGACTTCGACTGGGATCCCAAGGCCGTCGAGGGCGCTAACCGCTTCATCAAGCGCGCCTGGCGTATCGTGTGGCAGCTCGTCCAGTCTGGCGACGCCAACGTTGCCTTTGACAAGTCCGCGCTCGACGAGGTCGCGATGAAGCTCTACCGCGAGCGCCATCGCACCATTGCCAAGTGCACCGAGGACTTCGACCGCGGCCAGTTCAACACCGCGATCTCGGCCGTCATGGAACTCGTCAACGCCGCGAGCGCCTACCTCAACGCCACCGAGGGCGCTGACCGCGACAAGGCCCTGTGCTACGGCGTGGCCAAGGACATCGTAAGCGTCCTTGCCCCCATTTGCCCGTTCTGGGCCGACGAACTGTGGCATGAGGCACTCGGCTGTGAGGGCAACGCCTACACCGCCGCCTGGCCCGAGTTCGACCTGGCCGAGTCCATCGAGGATACGGTACAGATCGTCGTACAGGTGCTCGGCAAGGTCCGTGGCCGCATCGACGTCGCCCGCGACGCCTCCAACGAGGAGATGCAGGCTGCCGCCGAGGAAGCCGTTGCCAAGTGGCTTGAGGGCAAGACGGTCGTCAAGGCCATCTGCGTGCCTGGCAAGCTGGTCAACCTAGTGGTCAAGTAAGCGCTGCGCGCATAGCTGACGTGCTATAGGCGAGGGGCGATCCGGCTGGGTCGCCCCTCGTTTTTCATGCACCTGTCCTGGTACCTGCGGTTAATTGTTCTATTCTTGTGGAGAACCTGTGCTCACGCTGACCTGCGGGTTTGCGTTGTGGTTGCACGTTTGTGCAGGTATTGGTATAGTTTGCTTGCAAATGAAGTTGTAATTGAAAGAAGTGGGGTTTCGGCCCCGCTTCTTTTTTGTATGGATGGAGGTGCCGCAATGGTCAAGACCAAGACCGAGCAGGCGATCATCGACGCGCTCGAGGCCGTTGCTCCCCAGCACGATGTCGACATCGTAGACGTTGAGCTCGTGGGTGCCACCAAGGCCCCCTGCGTGCGTGTGCGTATCGAGGGTGCCGAGGGTCAGAGCCTGTCGCTCAACGATGTCACGGCCAACACCAAATGGGTCGGCGATGTGATTGAGGAGCTCGACCCCATCTCTTCGAGCTATACGCTCGAGGTGTCGAGCCCGGGTATGGCGCGCCCGCTGCGCCGCCCGCGTGACTTTGCCCGCTTTGTGGGCGAGAACTGCGAGCTCACCTCCACCGCCACCGAGGGTCGTCGCAAGTACGCCGGCAAGATTGCCGCCGCCACCGAGACGAACGTGACCCTCGAGCTCGAGGACGGCGAGCCCGTCACCCTCGATTTCTCTGATGTTAAAAAGTGCAAGTTGAAGCCCACCTATGACTTCAAGCCCGCGAAGGAAGGAAAGTAAGATGGCAGCATCCGACATGATGTCCGCCCTGATGGAGCTTTGCCAGGAGAAGCACATCGACCAGCTCTACCTGATCGACCGCCTGGAGCAGTCGCTCGCCAAGAGTTATGCCGAGATCCTGCATCTTGAGTGGGGCGCCAAGGTGACCATCGACCGCACCACCGGCAAGATCTACGTTTACCGTCTGGAGCCGATCGACGATTCCATGGACGAGGAGGGCAACTTCACCGAGTTCGAGGAGATCGACGTCACTCCCAAGAATACGAGCCGCATCGCTGCCCAGCACGCCAAGGCCGAGATCAACGCCATCGTGCGCAACTCCGCCCGCGAGCAGATCTACGAGGAGTTCTCCGGCCGCATCGGTGACCTCATCAGCGGTACCGTGCTGCAGTCCACGCCCGACTTCACGATCGTCAAGATTCGCGAGGGCGTCGAGGCCGAGCTTCCGCACTTCGACCAGCGCCGTTACGAGAACGAGCGCAACGAGCGTCCGATGGGCGAGCGCTACCTGCACAACCAGCACATCAAGGCCGTGATCATCGACGTTCGCGACCCCAACTCCAACCTGCAGCCGGTTCGTGGCGAGCACAGCCGTCCGCCGATTGTCATCTCCCGTACCCACCCCGAGCTCATGCGTCGTCTGTTTGAGCAGGAGGTGCCCGAGATCTATGAGGGCACCGTTCAGATCAAGTCGATCGCCCGCGAGCCCGGTCAGCGCTCTAAGGTCGCCGTTCACTCGCTCGACGATCGCCTGGATCCCGTGGGCGCCTGCGTCGGCCCCAAGGGCAGCCGTGTTCGCGCGGTCGTGGGCGAGCTCCGTGGCGAGCGCGTCGACGTCATCCTGTGGGATGCCGATCCGGCCGTCTACGTTGCCAACGCCCTGTCGCCTGCCAAGGTCACCCGCGTCCTTATCGACGAGGAGAAGGCCTATGCCGGCGTCATCGTGCCCGACGACCAGCTGTCCCTCGCCATCGGCAAGGAGGGCCAGAACGCCCGCCTCGCCGCGCGCCTGACCGGCTGGCACATCGACATCAAGTCCGAGACCCTTGCCGCCGACATCCTCAAGAACGTTCCCGTTCACGAGGAGCCCGCCGCCGACCTGATCGGTGACGAGGAGGACGAGGACGTCCGTCGCTGCGAGTTCGTGTCCGAGGACGGCATCCAGTGCCGCAACCAGGCCCGTCCCGGCTCCCGTTTCTGCGGTGTTCACGACACCGACGCCTTCGATGATGCGGAGGACCTGATCTAGCGCGCGGTCGCGCCGGGCGGGTCCCAGCGCATACCCCACGCTTGTTCAGTCTCTAGGCACCCAAGGTGCCAGAAAGGGTAGGTGAAGTCATATGGCAAAAGTCCGTGTGTCCACCCTGGCCAAAGAGTTCGGCATGACCTCCAAGGAACTGATGGGTCATCTCGCCGAAATGAAGATTCCCGCTAAGTCCGCTTCCTCCGCCCTGGAGGACGCCTATGTCGCCATGGTCCGCAAGCAGCTCGCCTCGGTGATCGAGGCCCGCGCGAAGGAAGTCGAGGCCGCCAAGCAGGCCGAGGAGCAGGCAGCCGCCGCCGAGGAGGCAGCACGCGCTGCCGAGGCCGAGCGCGAGCGCATCGCCGCCGAGAAGGCACGCGAGGAGGAGCGCCGCCAGTTCGCCGCCGCCCAGGCTGCCGAGGAGGCCGCCCGCGCTGAGGCCGAGGCCAAGAAGAAGGCCGAGCAGGAGCGTCTTGCCCGCGAGAAGGAGGAGGCTGCCCGCGAGGCCCAGCGCCGCGCCGTTCCCGCTTCCGACTCCGGTTCGCGCTTCCGTTCGCTGCTCGACCAGATCGCCGCACAGGAGACCGTCCTCAAGGAGAAGAAGGACGCCGAGGAGAAGGCCAAGGCCGAGCGCGCCGCCGAGCGCGGCAACCGTCGTGGCGGCAACAACGACCGCCGCGGTGGCCGTCGTAACGATCGCAACGCCTCCGACAACAACTCTGAGCGCAACGCCTCCGAAAGCCGTTCCCACAGCCATCGCACCAATGCCAGCAACAACGTCGCTGCCGGCATGGACTTCCCCAACCCCGACAAGCAGGGCAAGGGCAAGAAGCGCAAGGGCGGTCACAACAACGAAGAGGACCACTACAGCCGCATGGCTCGCGAGGCCGAGGAGTACAGCCGCGAGAAGGTGCTCGAGGAGGCTCGTGCCGCCGTCGAGGAGGCCTCTCGTGAGTCCACTGGTCGCCGCAAAAAGCGCAAGGAGAAGCGCGAGCGCGAGGCCGCAAAGGCTCAGGAAGAGCGCAAGATTGAGGAGGCGCTGGCCCAGGGCGTGAACCCCGAGGAGCTCGACGCCATCAAGGTCTCCCAGGGTGTTACCGTCCAGGAGCTCGCCGAGGCGCTCGACGTTCCGGCCAACGACATCATCAAGCGCCTGTTCCTGCTGGGCACGCCGCTTACCATGACGCAGTCCATGTCCGATGACCTCGTCGAGCTCGTTGCCGACGACCTGGGCCGCCAGATCAAGATCATCACCCCCGAGGAGGAGAACACCTTCTCGTTCTACGACGATCCCGCCGACCTTAAGCCGCGCGCTCCGGTCGTCACCGTCATGGGCCACGTCGACCACGGCAAGACTTCGCTGCTCGACGCCATCCGTCACACCGGCGTCGCTGCCGGCGAGGCGGGCGGCATTACGCAGGCCATCGGCGCTTCGCAGGTCATGATCAACGACCGCAAGATCACCTTCATCGATACCCCTGGTCACGCGACCTTTACGGCCATGCGTGCCCGCGGCGCCAAGGTGACCGATATCGTCATCCTGATCGTGGCTGCCGACGACGGCGTCATGCCCCAGACCATCGAGTCGATCAACCACGCCAAGGCCGCCGGCGTTCCCATCGTCGTCGCTGTCAACAAGATCGATAAGCCGGGCGCCAACCCCGACCGCGTGCGCCAGGAGCTCACCGAGTACGGCATCATCCCCGAGGAGTGGGGCGGACAGAACATGTTCGTCAACATCTCGGCCAAGCAGAAGATCGGTATCGACGACCTGCTCGAGACCGTCCTGCTCCAGGCCGACGTTCTCGAGCTCAAGGCCAACCCCGATACGTTCGCTTCGGGCAACGTCCTCGAGGCTAAGCTCGACAAGGGCCGCGGCTCGGTTGCCACCGTGCTCGTGACCCGCGGCACCCTGCGCGTGGGCGACACGCTGGTCGCCGGCCTCACCTATGGCCGCGTTCGCGCCATGCTCGACCCCAAGGGCAACGCCGTCACCGAGGCCGGTCCCTCCGACGCCGTCGAGATCTTGGGCCTGCAGTCCGTCCCCAACGCCGGTGACGAGTTCCGCGTGTTCGAGGACGAGCGCGAGGCACGTGCGCTGGCCGACGAGCGTTCGCTCAAGGCCCGTATCGAGGAGCAGAGCCGCGTGAAGCACGTGACGCTCGAGAACCTCTTCGAGACCATCGCCGATGCCGAGGTCAAGGAGCTCAACCTGATCATCAAGGCCGACGTTCAGGGTTCGATCGAGGCTCTCCAGGACTCCCTCGACAAGATGGATCAGTCCGAGGTGCGCATCAACACGATCCACTCCGCCGTTGGCGCCATCAACGAGACCGACGTCGTCCTGGCCGACGCCTCCAACGCCATCATCATCGGCTTTGGCGTCCGTCCCGACGGCAAGGCCCGCTCCGCCGCCGAGCGCGAGGGCGTCGAGATCCGTTGCTACGACGTCATCTACAAGTGCCTCGAGGATCTCGACGCTGCCCGCATCGGTATGCTCAAGCCCACCGAGGTCGAGGTCTCCACGGGTTCCGCAACCGTTCTGGACACCTTCAAGGTGCCCAAGGTCGGTATCGCCGCCGGTGTCCGCGTCGAAGAGGGCGAGATCGCCGCGACCGATTCTGTGCGCCTGGTGCGCGACGGCATCGTGGTCTTCAACGGTAAAATCGCCTCGATGCGCCACTACAAGGACGAGGCCAAGAGCCTCAAGAGCGGCTCCGAGGGCGGTATTGGCCTGGAGAACTTCCAGGACATCAAGCCTGGCGACACCATCGAGGGCTACCGTATCGACCAGGTTGCCCGTACCGAGTAGGGGGTAGCGCTATGAAGCAAACGCAGGCAACCCGCCGTCTGGGCGAGCAGCTTCGCGAGAAGCTCGGTTATATCCTGCTCTTTGAGGTTTCCGATCCGCGTCTCGACCTGGTCACCCTGACCGCGGTCGAGGTCGCGGTGGACCGTTCGTTCGCGCGCGTGTACGTGTCGTGCGACGCGAGCCGCTACGACGAGGTCATGGAGGCGCTCGCCAGTGCCAAGGGCCGCATCCGTAGCCTGTTGGCCCGCTCGCTCGATTGGCGCGTCACGCCCGAGCTCGATTTTCGCATCGATCGCTCGACCGATGAGGCCGAGCGCATCACGCGCGCGCTGGAAAACGTTCCCGCCACGCTTGCGATCGAAAAGGACGAGGACGGCTATCCAATTGCGGATGCCGCCCAGGAGGCAGCTTTAGATGAGTAATTCCGCCGACCTCGCATCGTGCGAGTCTGCAGATATTCAGCGACGCATCCTCGAGCTCATCGAGGGTGCGTCCTCCATTGCGATTTCGGGACATACGTCTCCCGATGGTGACGCCCTGGGCTCCGTGCTGGGTCTGGGCTTATCGCTTATGAAGTTTTTCCCCAACAAAGACATTGCCCTGCTGCTGGCAGACGATGACCCGGTTCCGCGCATTTACCGCTTTATGGAGGGTGCCGACCGTCTGATGCCGGCATCTGCGTATACCGGCAATCCGGACCTGTTCATCTCGGTGGACGTGCCGGTCGTCGAGCGTCTGAACAACTCCGCCGAGGTGCTCCGCCGCTCGTCGCATGTGGTGTGCTTCGATCACCATCCGGCGCGCGAGGAATTTGCCGAGCTGAGCCTGAGGTGCGTCGACGCCGCCGCCTGCGCCATGATCATCGACCGATTTTTGGATAATTGCGGTATTGTGGCTCGCAATGGCGTAGCGACGTGTCTGCTGTGCGGCCTGGTGACCGATACCGGTCGTTTTCAGTATCAAAACGCCGATGCTGCTGCGTTCCATGCCGCCTCGCGTCTGGTCGCGCACGGTGCCGATCCGGCGCGCGTTGCGCTCGAGGTCTACCAGAGCATGCGCGTTGAGTTCTTGCATCTCAAGTCCATCGTTATGGGCCGCATCAAGACAGTGGCGCACGGTCGCGTGGCATATAGTTATGCGTACCAGAGCGACCTCGAGGCCTGCGGCGTCACTTCGGACGAGTGCGACGGCCTGGTCGATGTGGTGCGTTCGGTGATGGGCGTGGAGGTCTGTCTGTTCCTGAAGGGCATTGAGGGCGATACCAAGGTGCGCGGCAACCTGCGCTCCAAAGGTGACCTCGATGTGTCCGAGATCGCTGCCAACTTTGGCGGTGGCGGGCATCATGCCGCCGCCGGCTTTTCCAGCAACGGAACGATTCGCGAGACGCTCGCCGTGGCACTTCCCATGCTGGCCGAGCTGGTAGGGGAGGATCCCGCTTCGGTGACCGTCGAGCTCTAACATTTTGGATGGTACATGGCTCGTCGTACGCCTTCTCAATTGAATATGCTGCTCGCCGTCGATAAGCCGGTGGGCTGTACGTCCCACGACGTGGTATCGCAGTGCCGACGCGCCCTTCATGAGCGACGCGTCGGCCATGCCGGTACGCTCGACCCCATGGCCTCGGGTGTCATGGTGGTGGGCGTGGGCCAGGCGACCCGTCTGCTGGGCATGCTAACCCTCGATACCAAAAGTTATGTCGCCGACATTTCGTTTGGCGTCGAGACCAATACCGATGACGCGGAGGGCGAGGCCGT
This sequence comes from uncultured Collinsella sp., assembly GCA_902475425.1. Taxonomy (GTDB): domain Bacteria; phylum Actinomycetota; class Coriobacteriia; order Coriobacteriales; family Coriobacteriaceae; genus Collinsella. The sequence goes on along the minus strand of CABRZJ010000039.1, from coordinate 5,492 downwards.
CCGCACGGTGCCCGTTGCCCACGAGCTGCGCGATCTCGCTTACGCCCGTGAGCAGCTAGCCGCTATGCTTGGCCCGCAGATGCAGGTGCCGCCAGCGTTTTCGGCCATCTCGGTCAATGGCGTTCGCGCCTATAAGAGTGCTCGCGAGGGCAATGCGGTTGAGTTGCCCCCGCGCCCCGTCGAGGTCTATGCCGCCGACCTGATCGCCGTGGGCGGCGAGGGCGATACGTGCGTCTGGACCGTGGCGTTTTCGGTAAGCAAGGGCACCTACATTCGCGCGCTCGCTCGCGATCTGGGTCGTGCCTGCGATAGTGCTGCACATATTTCCGCGCTGCGCCGTACGGCCTCCGGCGTGGTTTCCATTGGCGCCTGTCATGCGGTAGAGGAGCTCTCTGCCGAGACCGCTGCCGGTTTCGCTCTGGATCCCATCGCCGCCCTAGGTGCCACGCGTGTCGATTTGCCGGGTAATCTTGCAGACGACCTGCTTTGTGGCCGCCGCATTCCCGTTGAACGCGCGCTTGCGGACTTCGATACGGCGAAGGCGCCGTTCGCGCTCGTACTCGATGGGGGATTGAAGGCGCTTGCTCGTATCGAGGGCGGCCGCTTTGTGATGGAGCACGTTTTTCCGCAGGCGATCGGCGGTGTTCGATGATGCTGACGCCCCACGAGCTCGCGCGTATCTTTTTCGCGGGTGAGTTGGATGAGGCCCGTATCGTTTCTGCCGATGCTTTTGATGGGTGCGAGTTCTTGGGTGCCGCGTCGATCGCCATTGGCGTGTTTGATGGCGTGCATCGTGGGCACCAAGAGCTGATCGAAGCGGTTATTCGCGATGCGCATGATCACGGCAGCAAAGCGGTCGTGATCACCTTCGATCCTGATCCGGACGTTGTGGTAAGCCCTTCGCCCGCTCAAAAATTGATGACGACGGCTGACCGCCTGCATGCCCTGGCTCAAACCGGGGTCGATGCGGTGGTGGCCGTTCCCTTTACGCCCGCCGTGGCGGCACTCGACCATGTCGGGTTTCTGGCGTTGTTGTCGCGCGTTGTCGACATACGCTCCATTCGTGTCGGCAGCGACTTTAGGCTCGGCCGCGGCGGCGCTTCGGGCGTTGCCGAGATGCGCGCCTGGGGCACTGAGCGTGGGGTTGACGTTTACGGTCACGACCTACTTTGCGTTAACGGGCAGACCATCTGCGCCACGCGCATCCGCCATGAGCTGGGTCAGGGTCATGTGGAGCTGGCTGCCGAGCTTCTCGGCCGTCCCTATATGCTGCGCGGCGTTGTGGCGGCTGGCCGTCACGAGGGCTCCGACATGGGCTTTCCCACGGCAAACATCCAGGTGCCCGACGGTATCCAGGTGCCTGCCAATGGCGTCTATGAGGGTCTGGTGCTGGTCGACGATACCGTATGGCCTGCTGCCGTTAACGTCGGCCTGCCGCCGACCTATGCCGATGATGCCGCCTCGGCGCATCTCGAGGCCAACTTGATCGGCTATGCGGGCGACCTGTATGGCGCTTCCGTGTCGCTGGCGTTTACGCGCTGGCTGCGTCCGTCTCGCGTGTTCGATTCCCTGGACGAGCTTGTCGCGACCGTCGAGGGTAATATCGACGATATCCGTCATAACTTGGGTGAGCAGGGGGTGAGTATCCGTGATTAGCGATGAGGAAAAAGATCAGGTACGCGCGGCGTCAGACTTGGTTGCCATCGTGCAGGAAACGGTTGAGCTCAAGCCCCGCGGCCATGAGTTTTGGGGCTGCTGTCCGTTTCATGGCGAAAAGACCCCATCGTTTCACATTATCCCTGCTACGCAGGTGTGGCACTGCTTTGGCTGCGGCGAGGGCGGCGACGTATTTACCTATATCATGAAGCGCGAGAACCTGAGTTTTCCCGATTCGATCCGCTATTTGGCTGATCGTGCGGGCATTGAACTGCACGACACCGGTGCGCAGCGCGATCGCGGCACCAAGCGTGCCCGCATCTACGACCTGTGCGCCGAGACGGCCCAGTTCTACCACACCATGCTTATGCGCGGTAAGGACAGCCGTCCGCGCGAGTACTTTGCCAGCCGCGGTATGGGTGGCGATGTCTGTCGACGCTACTGCCTGGGTTTTGCGCCGGGTCGCAACGCGTTGGTTTCTCATCTGTCTCAAGCGGGCTTTACCCCGCAGGAGATGATTGACGCCAACGTGGCCGTGAGCCGTGGGCGCGGACAGCTCGCCGACCGTTTTTACGACCGTGTGATGTTTCCCATTTTTGACGAGCAGGGTCATAACATCGCTTTTGGCGGGCGCATCATGGGCGATGGTCAGCCTAAGTACCTCAATACCGCCGAGACGAGCGTGTTTCATAAAAAGCGAAACCTCTACGGCTTTAACTGGGCCAAGGAGTTTATCGTCGCGCAGGATACCGCCATCGTGGTGGAGGGCTATACCGACTGCATCGCCTGCTGGGAGGCAGGGATCAAAAACGTCGTCGCCACGCTGGGCACGGCGCTCACGGAACATCACGTTAAGACACTCACCCGCTTTGCCAAGCGCATTGTATATATGTTCGATGGCGACGCCGCCGGTCAAAAGGCCGCTCGCCGCGCGATTCAGTTTATCGAGCAGGATTCGATGGACCTGCGCAGCGTGGTGCTGCCCGACGGCAACGACCCCATGGAGTTCATCACGGCGCATGGCGGCGAGGCACTTCAGGCGCGCATCGATGCCGCCGAGCCCCTCATGGACTTTGTCTACCGCTCGCTGCAGGAGTCGAGCGACATTACCACGCCGGGCGGTCGCGCCAAAGCGCTCGAGGATGCGTTGACGCTCATCTATCCGCTGCGCGACAGCTATATGATCGACACGTACTTTATCCAGATTGCCGACCTGTTGGGTTTGGACCTGGAGACCGTGCGCGCGAGTTCGGGCCGCGTGTTTCGCGATGTCGCCAAGCGTGAGGATGCCGAGCACCGGCGTGAGCAGAACTACGAGCGTCAACGCGCGCAAGCTGAGCGCGCGGGCGGTTCGCAGGGACGAAGCTCGGGCGGCGGTGCGGCTGGTGCGCGCAGTGCCGGTCGCGGTGCCTGGGCCGCGGGTGCGACGCCGCCGGTGTCCGCACCGGTCGAGGAGGACCCGTACGACTACGTTCCGCTTGATGCCTATGGGGCCGCGCCGGTGGAGGTCGACGAGGATCTGCCGCCAATCGATGTGCCAGCGGGGATGGAAAGCGCTGCGCCCGTTGCCGATAGCTCAAGCGCGGCGGCAGCTCCGTCGATGCCGATCGTTTTGACCGATCTGGAGCGGAAATCCCTGGCGGGGGAGCGCGAACTGCTGACGATGCTCACGAGCTATCCCGATTTGTTCCGCACCTATGCCGATCGCATTTGTTCTATCGAGTGGGTCGACCCGCGTCACGAGTCCATTGCGTGGGCCGTGCTGGCGACGCCGCCGGGAACCGATCCTGCGGCATGCATGGATGCGGCGCGCGCGGTGTGTCCCGAGGCGGCATCGCTTGTCAGCGCCGGACGCATCTCGGCAACGAGTAAGCACCCGACCGAGACGAACATCGTCTTTATGCTCGATACGCTCGAGCTCTATACCATCAAACGTCGCATGCGAGCCGCGCAGGCCAAGTTGCGTCAGGACCGTTCACTCGACGATGAGGCCCGTCGGGTGCTGACGATGCAGGCGGTACAAGATTCACAGCGCCAGCGCGAGCTTCAAAAGTCGATCGGTGGCGTGGCCGATCCGTTCCGTTTGATCGGTTTGGAGACCGCGGGTGCCGATCAGGCCTAGATGTTGTGGTCAACCAGCGTATTCTCGCCTATATCCTGTCTTTATTTTGGGTATAGACGTTCATGTGTGTGCTAAAGTATTGAGTCCTGTGGACTACGAAGGGAGAATCTGTGCCAAAAAAGACTGAGAGCACGGGTACTGGGCTGGAATCCTACGTTGCAAAGCTCATGGGCAACGGCTCAAACAGGACTTCGGTAACCGAGGACGAGATTCAGGTCGCCCTGAAGGATATCGATGTTTCTGATGAGCAGCTCAACGCGGTGTATTCCGCGCTGCGCAACAGCGGCATCCAGATTATCTCCGCGAGCGGAAACGACGACGCCCCGATGGCCGTCGACGATGACGATAACGATACCGACGATTTCGACGATGACGAGCACGATTCCGGCTCGCTTGACGATCACGAGCTTAAGATGGCCCGCCAGGCCGATGCCGAGATGGGCTCTTCCAAGAGCAAGAAGAAGCGTACCGTGCGCACGTCTCGTTCGCGTTCGCGCGTGCGCGGCATCGATGCCTCCACGGTGATGCTGACCGGCGACCCGGTTCGTATGTACCTCAAGGAGATCGGTAAGGTCGACCTGCTGACCGCATCTGAAGAGGTCGATCTGGCCATGAAGATTGAGGCCGGTCTCGAGGCTACCGAGAAGCTCGAGGCTGCCGATGCAGGCGAGATCGAACTCACACGCTCCGAGATGCGTCGACTTACGCGTATTGAGAATGTTGGTCTTGAGGCCAAGCAGGCGCTCATAAGCGCAAACCTGCGTCTGGTCGTCTCCATCGCCAAGCGCTATGTCGGCCGTGGCATGCTGTTCCTGGATCTGATCCAGGAGGGCAACCTCGGTCTGATCCGCGCCGTCGAGAAGTTCGACTACCAGAAGGGCTTTAAGTTCTCCACGTACGCCACGTGGTGGATCCGTCAGGCCATTACGCGCGCTATTGCCGACCAGGCCCGTACCATTCGTATTCCCGTGCACATGGTCGAGACCATCAACAAGCTCGTCCGTGTGCAGCGCCAGCTCCTCCAGGACCTGGGTCGCGACCCGACCCCCGAGGAGATCGGTGCCGAGATGGACATGAGCGCCGATCGCGTCCGCGAGATCCAGAAGATTTCGCAGGAGCCCGTGTCGCTCGAGACCCCGATCGGCGAGGAAGAGGATTCCCAGCTGGGCGACTTCATCGAGGACTCCCAGGCCATCGTTCCGCCCGATGCCGCCAGTTTCTCCATGCTGCAGGAGCAGCTCACCCAGGTGCTCGATTCGCTTGCCGATCGCGAGCGCAAGGTTATCGAGCTGCGCTTTGGTCTCGTTGACGGACATCCCCGCACGCTCGAGGAAGTCGGTCGCGAGTTTGGCGTCACGCGCGAGCGTATCCGCCAGATCGAGTCCAAGACCCTGGCCAAGCTCCGCCACCCGAGCCGCAGCAGCAAGCTCAAAGACTACATTGAGTCTTAACCTCGCAAGCAAGAAGCGCCCTCAAGCACATCCGCTTGGGGGCGCTTTCATGTAGTCGTTGGGGACGTTCTTAAACGACTTGTCATTCAAGAACGTCCCCAATGACTGGCCAATGACTGGGTGGTTGATTTCCGATCTCAGCCGAACACATTGAGCAAATAGGCCATTCCCGCAGTTAGCCGAACGCCCCCGCGGCCCCTCCTGGGGTCCGGGGGCGCCGTTTTCCCAGTTGAAGGAACGGTGGAGATGTGTTTCGATGGGTC